>NZ_JBJQJE010000112.1:0-500 GCF_046487585.1 Escherichia sp. WS1265 | reverse complement strand
GAATCAAAAAAGAATAAAACTCAGTCTTGGGGGACTCAGTCCGGTAGAATACCGGACTGAGCATCAAAAAGCCGGTTAACTGAAACTGTCCAGGTTTTGGGGTTCAGTTCAGCTCGCACCACATCCGGCTACAATGCCGGGCGCAAAGCAGCTACCATTTCACCGTCATCGACAAAAACCCTGCCGTCTGGGCAAAATCATCACTCCCTTTCTGCCACGCCACGCTACCACGCAGGGACACTCGCTGACTGATATTGCCCGTGACTCCCACTTTTATTTCCCCCCGTTGTTTTACCGCTTCGTCACTGATAGTGCTGCCATCTTCTTCAATTTTCGTCGAATGGGGATCGTAATAATAATTCAGATCTAATGTTGGTGTGACATGAACAGTAAGCGTGCAGCAAGAACCGTATTGACGGGGATGTGTTATTCAGTCGGCAGTGCTACGCGCCAGGGGAGCAGTTCGCCGACCCGGTTTATCGGCCAGTCGGCTATGACGT
>NZ_JBJQJE010000111.1:0-502 GCF_046487585.1 Escherichia sp. WS1265 | reverse complement strand
GGTTCACTGAGCTATCTGGGCGAGGATACCGCCGAACAGCTGGAGTTGATGCGTAGCGCCTTCCGGGTTATCCGGACGGTACGGGAAAAACATGCCTGTACTCAGTGCGATGCCATCGTGCAGGCCCCCGCGCCTTCACGGCCCATCGAGCGGGGTATCGCCGGACCGGGGCTGCTGGCCCGCGTGCTGACCTCGAAGTATGCAGAGCACACCCCGCTGTATCGCCAGTCAGAAATATACGGTCGGCAAGGTGTGGAGCTGAGCCGTTCACTGCTGTCGGGCTGGGTGGATGCATGCTGCCGGCTGCTGTCTCCGCTGGAAGGGGTGCTTCATGGCGATGTCATGACTGACGGCAAACTCCATGCCGATGATACCCCGGTCCAGGTACTGCTGCCAGGCAATAAGAAAACAAAGACCGGGCGGTTATGGACCTACGTTCGTGATGACCGTAACGCCGGGTCAACGCTGGCGCCGGCGGTGTGGTTCGCTTACAGCCCGGACA
>NZ_JBJQJE010000110.1:0-503 GCF_046487585.1 Escherichia sp. WS1265 | reverse complement strand
CACGCCGGTGGGCGCGCCAATTCTTACACCTGCCGAACCCTGGACAATGGGACCGCCATACTGAGTCATATCTCCCTGACGCGCCGCTGGTTTTCCGCTCATGATTCAATTCCTTCTTCTGTTTATTTTTAATGCTTGTTTGTTACTGAATACCGAACAGGTACGGGATCAGTACTCTCTCATATCCGGCGTATCCTGCTTTTCATCAGGGGTCTTCGGTGGGGATTTCGAGGCTGCACAGTTCCAGTTAATCAACAGTGAGTCACCATTAACCTGCTCCTTACCCTGCAAATGAATTTTTGTGCCGTTGAGAAAAATTTGTCCGTCCTTAGTCAGCACCAGCCTTGCCTTACCACAGCAGAGTTCCAGATGCTCACCGGCGGAGTAAATCGCGGTCTGCCCGGTATCATCCTTTTTCGTTTTACCAACGGTGAAGGTAACGTTATTTCCGACTTTGACGTCATAACCCAGCCCGACCATCAACGATTTATGCAAACCGATCT
>NZ_JBJQJE010000109.1:0-510 GCF_046487585.1 Escherichia sp. WS1265 | reverse complement strand
ACCGCCACTATGACAACCGTGGCCGGTTAACCTCGGTGAAAGACGCACAGGGCCGTGAAACGCAGTATGAGTACAACGCCGCAGGCGACCTGACTGCCGTTATCACCCCGGACGGCAACCGGAGCGAGACACAGTACGATGCGTGGGGAAAGGCGGTCAGCACCACGCAGGGCGGGCTGACGCGCAGTATGGAGTATGACGCGGCAGGACGTGTCATCAGCCTGACCAACGAGAACGGCAGTCACAGCGACTTCAGCTACGATGCGCTGGACCGCCTGGTACAGCAGGGCGGCTTTGACGGGCGGACGCAACGTTATCATTATGACCTGACCGGAAAACTCACGCAGAGTGAAGATGAGGGGCTTGTCATCCTCTGGTACTACGATGAATCGGACCGTATCACTCACCGCACGGTGAACGGCGAACCGGCAGAGCAGTGGCAGTATGATGGCCACGGCTGGCTGAGAGAAATCAGCCACCTGAGCGAAGGCCACCGTGTGGCGGTCCACT
>NZ_JBJQJE010000108.1:0-510 GCF_046487585.1 Escherichia sp. WS1265 | reverse complement strand
ACCGCCACTATGACAACCGTGGCCGGTTAACCTCGGTGAAAGACGCACAGGGCCGTGAAACGCAGTATGAGTACAACGCCGCAGGCGACCTGACTGCCGTTATCACCCCGGGCGGCAACCGGAGCGAGACACAGTACGATGCGTGGGGAAAAGCGGTCAGCACCACGCAGGGCGGGCTGACGCGCAGTATGGAGTATGACGCGGCAGGACGTGTCGCCACGCTGACCAACGAGAACGGCAGTGACAGCGCCTTCCGTTACGACGCACTGGACCGGCTGGTACAGCAGGGCGGCTTTGACGGGCGGACGCAACGTTATCATTATGACCTGACCGGAAAACTCACGCAGAGTGAAGATGAGGGGCTTGTCACCCTCTGGCACTACGACGAATCGGACCGCCTCACTCACCGCACGGTGAACGGCGAACCGGCAGAGCAGTGGCAGTATGATGGCCACGGCTGGCTGAGAGAAATCAGCCACCTGAGCGAAGGCCACCGTGTGGCGGTCCACT
>NZ_JBJQJE010000107.1:0-513 GCF_046487585.1 Escherichia sp. WS1265 | reverse complement strand
CGGTCTGCCCGGTATCATCCTTTTTCGTTTTACCAACGGTGAAGGTAACGTTATTTCCGACTTTGACGTCATAACCCAGCCCGACCATCAACGATTTATGCAAACCGATCTACGAGGACTGCATCAGGGCCACCGAGGTGTTCATAATGCCACCTACCGTCGTCTGATACGCCACGCCCACAGTCAGCGCACGAACAAGTCCAATCGTTTCCACCTGAACAGAGCCCACTTTAATGATCTGGTTACTGCCCACCGTCTCTATCTGGTTAACGCCCACCGTCTGTATCTGATTGTTGGTAACCGCAATCATCTGATTGTTGCCAATGGTCTCAGCATGGTTGTTTATCACATCCGTGGTGCGGTTATTCAGCACCTCGGTGTTCATGTTCTTCTGCGCGTGGAGTAGACCTGTTCTTTCCCTGTCGCATCGTCAAACTTCAGTTCATTAAACCCGCTGCCCTTATAGGTTTTCGAACGAATGGTCATCTGCGTCTTTGTTCCCGGCAGGCTGCC
>NZ_JBJQJE010000106.1:0-526 GCF_046487585.1 Escherichia sp. WS1265 | reverse complement strand
GGAAGACGGATATTTTGTAAACGTGCGCATCATTAATGATGCAAAAAAATCGTCAATATTCGATAAATACGCGGTTGTTGTTGAGCATCAACTTCGTGGCTGGATGTGAGGGAGACAAATGGCTACATCGACAGTAATTCCAGGAGATATCACCACGCTAAAGGGAGATGTCAGTAAAACTAAGGAAGATATTTCCTCAATTAACGGAAAAGTATCAACGCTTCAGACTGATATGACCAGTGCAAAGCAGGATATCAGCACCAGATACACAAAAACTGAAGTTGATAATAAGCTGAAAAACAAAGTGGAAGTGAACGATCTGGAAAGTGGTCGTTATGGCGGAGATTTTTATCCACTGACAGGTCGTGAAGCGTTTTATTTATGGAATTTGGCCACGACTACAGCGGCGGCAAACCTTTATCTTAATCCTGACCCTGCAATTTCGTCTGTGCTGCGGTCAACATCGTCTATCCGCTATAAACATTCAGTAGAGACAATAGATTCAGAGCACGCTGATCTCATTTTC
>NZ_JBJQJE010000105.1:0-532 GCF_046487585.1 Escherichia sp. WS1265 | reverse complement strand
AACCTTCGGGAGGGCGCTTACCACTTTGTGATTCATGACTGGGGTGAAGTCGTAACAAGGTAACCGTAGGGGAACCTGCGGTTGGATCACCTCCTTACCTTAAAGAAGCGTACTTTGCAGTGCTCACACAGATTGTCTGATGAAAATGAGCAGTAAAACCTCTACAGGCTTGTAGCTCAGGTGGTTAGAGCGCACCCCTGATAAGGGTGAGGTCGGTGGTTCAAGTCCACTCAGGCCTACCAAATTTGCACGGCAAATTTGAAGAGGTTTTAACTACATGTTATGGGGCTATAGCTCAGCTGGGAGAGCGCCTGCTTTGCACGCAGGAGGTCTGCGGTTCGATCCCGCATAGCTCCACCATCTCTGTAGTGATTAAATAAAAAATACTTCAGAGTGTACCTGCAAAGGTTCACTGCGAAGTTTTGCTCTTTAAAAATCTGGATCAAGCTGAAAATTGAAACACTGAACAACGAAAGTTGTTCGTGAGTCTCTCAAATTTTCGCAACACGATGATGAATCGAAAGAAACATCT
>NZ_JBJQJE010000104.1:0-550 GCF_046487585.1 Escherichia sp. WS1265 | reverse complement strand
CTCTGGTCGGTACTTTTTTGCGCGTGCTCCTCATAAAAGAAGATGCCTTCCTCCGCCGCCATCCGGCACAGGAAATCGTAATCGGTTTCGCCGTACTGGACACAAAACTCACGGGAAGGATGCGGCTCGCTGAACAGCGGACTCCACTCGGTCACCCCGTTTTCTTTCAGGATCGTCGCGAGTATGCTTTCGATGTCCTCATTCTGGAAGATACGGAAGTTCTGGCGCAGCCCTGTGCGCCACAGCGGTGGGCACACCTTCATGCTGTACAGCATCTGGTTTTTGTCGTTCTCCCCCAGTTCAAACCAGGTCACCACACCTTTCACCCGGCGCTGTACGTCATCGCCCTGCCATACCGTCAGGTAGGCCATTTTGTCCAGCACCTGCGCAAATTCAAGGGAGAGAAACTGCTGGCTGACCAGAGAGAGATCGAGGGAAAAGAGCGAAGAGAGTGACTGGTTCAGATGAAAGGAGACCACCGCAAACGCGTCCGGTGGCAGGCCGTCCACTTCCAGCGTGAAACGTAATCCGGTTGACATAGCAACCTCCG
>NZ_JBJQJE010000103.1:0-552 GCF_046487585.1 Escherichia sp. WS1265 | reverse complement strand
GGTCATGCAGGCATCATTTCTACGGCAAAACTCTTTCAACTTTCTCACACCAGCCTCTCACACTGGATTAATCTTTTTCTTCTTCACGGTCCTCGGGCACTGGATTGCAGACACAAGCGTAGCTATTCTCCTGAAGATAAACTTTGCGTGGTTCTTTATGCTCTCGGGCATTCTGAGTCTCTACCCCGGGTAGCTGCCCGGTTTAACATTCCCAGCCACAACACGGTTAAAAACTGGATAAAAGGCTACCGCAAATCTGGTAATGAGGCCTTTATCAGGCGCAGGAAGGAGAAAAGCATGACCCGTTCTGATGATACCCATGAAAACGAGGCAAACATGACGCCGGAAGAGATGAAGAATGAGCTGCGTTATCTTCGCGCAGAAAATGCATATCTGAAAGCCATGCAGGAGCATCTCCTGGAAAAAAAGCGCCAGGAGCTGGAGAAAAAACGAAAGTCATCCGGAGCCTGAGGTGCGGACACTGCCAGTCTGACCTGTTAAAGGCTGCAGGGCTGGCCAGAAGCACGCTGTACTACCAGCTGTCACTGCAGA
>NZ_JBJQJE010000102.1:0-554 GCF_046487585.1 Escherichia sp. WS1265 | reverse complement strand
TTTGATGGCACAGGACCAGGAACGTATAGAAGGACAGACAACAGCCACGAATACTGCAACACTGATGCAGAACACGGGGACAAAATTTGCCGGCAGGATTGTCAGCGAGGGTAGTACGGCCAGAACGCTGAAAAGCGCCGCCGGTGAAGAAGCCAGGGCGAGAATGAACAACCTGCAGCGTCAGGACGGCATATTTGGTGAATCATGGATTGACAGCCCACAAATCAGCATTCTGATGGAAAGCAAGATAAATGTTCAGGAGTTGATTGAACTTCATCCTGGCGAGTTCTTTTCTATTTTCCGGGGAGAAACCGTACCATCAGCATCATTCTTCATCCCTGACGATGAGAAAAGCTGCAGCAGCGATCCCGTTGTTATAAACGGGTATATCAGCGTGGATGCGCCACGCCTGGACCGTCTCCGCCGTCTTGTTCCCCGTACTACTCAACGTCGAATACCGTCACCGGAAAATGTCAGTGCCATCATTGGCGTCCTGACTGCAAAACCCTCCAGAAAAAGACGAAAAATTCGCACAGAGCCGCACACGATCGTGG
>NZ_JBJQJE010000101.1:0-565 GCF_046487585.1 Escherichia sp. WS1265 | reverse complement strand
AAGCGGCTGCTGACCTCCCTGACCATGCTGTAAATCTCTTTATCCTGGTTGTCACAGAATAAGCCCGGTAAAATACGGGCTTATGAACGACATCTCTTCTGACGACATCTTCCTGCTGAAACAGCGCCTGGCCGAACAGGAAGCGCTGATCCACGCCCTGCAGGAAAAGCTGAGCAACCGGGAGCGCGAAATAGACCATCTGCAGGCGCAGCTGGATAAACTCCGCCGGATGAACTTCGGCAGTCGTTCCGAAAAAGTCTCCCGCCGTATCGCACAAATGGAAGCCGATCTGAACCGGCTTCAGAAAGAGAGCGATACGCTGACTGGTAGGGTGTATGACCCGGCAGTACAGCGTCCGTTGCGTCAGACCCGCACCCGTAAGCCGTTCCCTGAATCACTACCCCGTGACGAAAAGCGGCTGTTGCCTGCGGCGCCGTGCTGCCCGAACTGCGGCGGTTCACTGAGCTATCTGGGCGAGGATACCGCCGAACAGCTGGAGTTGATGCGTAGCGCCTTCCGGGTTATCCGGACGGTACGGGAAAAACATGCCTGTACTCAGTGCGAT
>NZ_JBJQJE010000100.1:0-569 GCF_046487585.1 Escherichia sp. WS1265 | reverse complement strand
GTGAAGTGGACGGCAGGAGGAGCTTTCGCTCCTCTGAAGGGGCACATGAACGTCCCGTCGCCGGTATCCGGTTTATCTCACATCTTTCAGTCAGGAGGTTCTTATGAGTGCACGTGGTATCAACAAGGTCATCCTCGTCGGGCGTCTGGGCAATGATCCGGAAGTCCGTTACATCCCCAACGGGGGCGCAGTGGCAAACCTGCAGGTGGCCACATCAGAAAGCTGGCGTGACAAACAGACGGGGGAGATGCGGGAGCAGACGGAATGGCACCGCGTGGTGCTGTTCGGCAAGCTCGCGGAAGTGGCAGGTGAATATCTGCGCAAGGGTGCGCAGGTCTACATCGAAGGTCAGCTTCGCACCCGTAGCTGGGAAGATAACGGTATCACCCGTTACGTCACTGAAATTCTTGTTAAGACCACGGGCACCGTGCAGATGCTGGGACGTGCACCACAGCAGAACGCTCAGGCGCAACCGAAGCCTCAGCAGAATGGGCAGCCACAGAGTGCTGACGCGACGAAAAAAGGTGGCGCGAAAACGAAAGGCCGTGGACGTAAGGCCGCGCAGCCAG
>NZ_JBJQJE010000099.1:0-595 GCF_046487585.1 Escherichia sp. WS1265 | reverse complement strand
CTCAGTTGTTGTTTCAGTGCATACCCCAGCTGTTTCGGCATTTCCGCAGCAATGATGCGGTCGCGGGCATCTTCAAATGCCTGTGTCAGCGGTCCGGACAGCGGGATTTTCACTACCTCCACAGGAAGACGATTTTTTCTTGGCCTGCCCTGATGGTCATGCCCTGTTGCAAAACGCGCTTCAGGAAGACGCCTCAGAACATGCCAGCGGCCATTCGCCAGTTGCTGAACAAATGCCCCCCGGAAAAAGTATTTTCCCACTCTCAGTCCTTCACCAGCACGCCGCCGTGTTGTGTTCAGTTTGATGGCGGGCAGATTGCCCCGGTTAACGCGGATCCTGGCCGTCATTTTTCCTGACGGACTGGCTTTAAACACCCGGACACGCTGACGTACCAGTTTCAGGGGGATCCCTTTCACCTGGTTATCTCCCGCAACGGTATTCCCGGCAACCTGCCGGGTGGCAACCGAGACCGCTTTCTGTGCCACACGGTTTATCGCCCATGCGCTGGCCTGTGGCACCATACGGGTATCAAGGCTGTTCAGATTGCGGATGGCATTCTCAAGCCCCTTCATCCCACACCTCTTTACTCAATAAA
>NZ_JBJQJE010000098.1:0-626 GCF_046487585.1 Escherichia sp. WS1265 | reverse complement strand
GGCCCGTCGTTTGCATCTGCAGGGCATGACGGTTCCGGATTATACGGTGAAGGTGAGAAAGTGGTTTTGTGTGATGTGTGACGAAGATTATGAGGGGGAAAAGTGCTGCCCACGCTGCGGTACCGGGGTATACAGCAGGGCGTGGGGGCGGCAGGAGGTGCCGTCGGAAGATGCCAGGGCTGATAATCCGTTACAGAGGCTGTAATGGTTGCCTCCGGAGCAGTTTGCGGTGATGCCTTTCCCGGGAATGGATTGCCAGTGCGGGGACTGTGGAGCTTAATTCCGGTGTTGGTGGCCTTTCCGTTGATTTTATGCCAACAGCCCCCTGTGACTGACAGGCTGCCTCGTCATTCCATTCGTATCTCCAGTAACAGGGGGTTGTATTGTATTTTATTGTGCCGGTTCAGGTGTGCGTTTCCCGGCGCGTCTGCACCGGCTTAACCAAATTCAACAGGGATAAAATAGTGGTAAGCGTACAGCCTGAACCGTCTGGTCAGAATCTGACGAATTAGACAAAGTGGTGTCCACCAAATAAGTAGTGGGAACCAAAGTGTCAGATATGCAGAAAAATGTGACTCCCGGCAGGCGAAAAGGCTGCCCTAATTATCCTCCCGAATTTAAACAGC
>NZ_JBJQJE010000097.1:0-640 GCF_046487585.1 Escherichia sp. WS1265 | reverse complement strand
TGAAAGCGCTGGAAGGCGACGCAGAGTGGGAAGCGAAAATCCTGGAACTGGCTGGCTTCCTGGATTCTTACATTCCGGAACCAGAGCGTGCGATTGACAAGCCGTTCCTGCTGCCGATCGAAGACGTATTCTCCATCTCCGGTCGTGGTACCGTTGTTACCGGTCGTGTAGAACGCGGTATCATCAAAGTTGGTGAAGAAGTTGAAATCGTTGGTATCAAAGAGACTCAGAAGTCTACCTGTACTGGCGTTGAAATGTTCCGCAAACTGCTGGACGAAGGCCGTGCTGGTGAGAACGTAGGTGTTCTGCTGCGTGGTATCAAACGTGAAGAAATCGAACGTGGTCAGGTACTGGCTAAGCCGGGCACCATCAAGCCGCACACCAAGTTCGAATCTGAAGTGTACATTCTGTCCAAAGATGAAGGCGGCCGTCATACTCCGTTCTTCAAAGGCTACCGTCCGCAGTTCTACTTCCGTACTACTGACGTGACTGGTACCATCGAACTGCCGGAAGGCGTAGAGATGGTAATGCCGGGCGACAACATCAAAATGGTTGTTACCCTGATCCACCCGATCGCGATGGACGACGGTCTGCGTTTCGCAATCCGTGAAGGCGGCCGTACCGTTGGCGCGGGCGTTGT
>NZ_JBJQJE010000096.1:0-655 GCF_046487585.1 Escherichia sp. WS1265 | reverse complement strand
GACAGCCTGAACCGGCGTGAGGTGCTGCATACAGAAGGCGGGGCCGGGCTGAAGCGGGTGGTGAAAAAAGAACTGGCGGACGGCAGCGTCACGCGCAGCGGGTATGACCCGGTGGGGCGGCTTACGGCGCAGACGGACGCGGCGGGACGGCGGACAGAGTACGGTCTGAATGTGGTGTCAGGCGACATCACGGACATCACCACGCCGGACGGGCGGGAGACGAAATTTTACTATAACGACGGGAACCTGGTGACGGCGGTGGTGTACCCGGACGGGCTGGAGAGCCGCCGGGCGTATGATGAGCGGGACAGGCTGGTATCGGAGACATCGCGCAGTGGGGACGTCATCCGGTATGCTTATGATAATCCGCACAGTGAATTACCGGCCACGACAACAGATGCGACGGGCAGCACCCGGCAGATGACCTGGAGCCGCTACGGTCAGTTGCTGGCGTTCACCGACTGCTCGGGCTACCAGACCCGCTATGAGTATGACCGCTTCGGCCAGATGACGGCGGTCCACCGCGAGGAAGGCATCAGCCTTTACCGCCACTATGACAACCGTGGCCGGTTAACCTCGGTGAAAGACGCACAGGGCCGTGAAACGCAGTATGAGTACAACGCCGCAGGCGACCTGACTGCCGTTATCACCCCGG
>NZ_JBJQJE010000095.1:0-666 GCF_046487585.1 Escherichia sp. WS1265 | reverse complement strand
GGCCTCACGCCGGTACGTCAGCGTCCGCCCGAAGCGGTCCGCCAGCCCGGTAAGCACCCGGTACGGCGGCAGCGGCGCTGGCAGTACGTCCTCAGCACCCGGCACCCGCTCAGACCACCCCAGTATCCACCACGGTCCCTGTGCGCTGTTGGTCGCCAGGTAAAGATGCGGGCTTAACCGGATATCCGGCGACAGCGCCCCCCACAGCCGCGCCAGCGTGTGGCCGTCCGGCTGCGCTGCCTTACCACCGCGAACCAGCCACATTGACTCGCTGCGGCTGTACACCGCCTCCCCCGGCAGCAGCGGCTCAAAGTGAATGCTCTGCCCGCCGTTGTCGTTGAGTATCAGTCCGTCATCACGTAGCTGTAAGCGGATATCAGAAGGCGCTTTCCAGCCGGGGCCGAAAACGCCCACCGGCGCAGGCGTCTTCGTCCGGTAGCTGCTGTAGGTGCGGGAGAGAATGAACGGCAGCGGGCCGGGCAGCGCAACATCCGTCTCGCCGGGCAGCACCTTCGCCCCCAGCAGCGGATTTACCGGGTTGCCCGAAGTCATCCCGCCCGGACACACCGAGCACGCCACGCCGGTGGGCGCGCCAATTCTTACACCTGCCGAACCCTGGACAATGGGACCGCCATACTGAGTCATATCTCCCTGACGCGCCGCTGG
>NZ_JBJQJE010000094.1:0-670 GCF_046487585.1 Escherichia sp. WS1265 | reverse complement strand
ACCGGCAGCAACGGACGCAGCTGTGATATCCCGCTTCATCAATGCCCTGAAAGCCCGAATCGACGCTTACCAGAAACGTAAGCATCGGGAAGGTAAACGCGTGCATCCCACAACCCTGCATTACGTCTGGGCCCGGGAGTTTGGGGAGTGCAAAGGTAAAAAACACTATCACCTGATGCTGCTGGTCAACCGGGATACCTGGTGTCGTGCCGGTGATTACCGCGCTCCGGAGTCTCTGGCCGGGATGATTAAACAGGCGTGGTGCAGTGCCCTGGGAGTGGATGTCGGGTGCCATGCCACGCTGGTGCATTTTCCGGCCTGGCCGGCGGTGTGGCTGGCGCGTAATGATGACACCGGCTTTCAGCAAGTGCTGGAACGTGCTGACTATCTGGCGAAGGAGCATACCAAAGCTCACTGCACCGGTGAGCGCAATTTTGGCTGTAGCCGGAGTTGAGCACGACTGGCGCGCCAATATCCGGCAAACCAAAAGTATGGGTTGTTGTCTGGCGGCAACGATGTATCCACTCGCCCACTGACTGTTTTTTACGTCAGTGTTCCATTGTGTGACAACCACAGTGCTGTAACAGCAACCAGCCTGCTTTACCCAAACTCCAGTCCAGATTTTAACTGAACCGCCATTCACACCCTGACCACGCTGCCCGTACCGGGA
>NZ_JBJQJE010000093.1:0-700 GCF_046487585.1 Escherichia sp. WS1265 | reverse complement strand
GGTCATGGGAATAAAGTCTGGCTCGAGTGCCTCCAGCCAGAAATGAACACCGGCAGAAGGCGTCAGGCTGTTTATGCGCCCGGAAACCATCTGGGCAAACACCTCACCATCTCGCAGCCAGGTACGCAGCATCAGACGTTCCAGCATCGGACGGGTAAACTGCCCGGTAACTTCCGGACTGACAGACCATTCACTCCATCGGGTGCGTATCTCCGCTGCCAGATCACGGGCAATGGCCCCATTGCGTAATACCGGATGTGGCTCGACAATAATCCCGTTTTTCCCCACCACCCGTTCTTCCAGCTTGTCAAATACACCAATGACCAGATCGTGGTTGTTATCAAGGTAACGGGCCTGCTCACGTAACGACACGGCCCCGTACTGGCTTAACTGGTCGGCAGTTCGGTTTTCCCGCCGGGCTTTGTGTGTCCGCGTAGTTTTTACGGCCTCATAAGCCTGGATCACCGCCCGGGAACGCAGCCTTGCCGCTTTCCATCCTGGTGAAAAAACGCCAATCACATCATCAAGAATTGCCATCAGAACCTCGCCAGCCGGTACCCGGGATGCCCCCGTCGTCGTGTAATCAGATCCGCAAGGCGGCGCTCCCACTCCTGCCGTCCCTGCCGGATCTCAGATAAGTTTTCCATGGTCATCTGCTGACCATTAAAGGTGACGGATTTTCCGTCCAGCACCGCCATTT
>NZ_JBJQJE010000092.1:0-702 GCF_046487585.1 Escherichia sp. WS1265 | reverse complement strand
ACAGGCAGGCCGTGTGCGCGGTAGCTGACCGGGCTGAACTTCCGGGAGGCCTTTGCCCTCAGTCCCTGACGGCGCAGGCTTGCCGCCACGGTTTTTACGTTAAAGGGGTAACCCTGAGCACGCAGTTCATCCGTCAGGCGTGGGGCACCGTAACGCTGTTTTGACCGGGTAAAAGCCGCGAGGACAACGCTGTCGCAGTGTTGGCGGAACTGCTGACGCGTGCTTATCCTTGTCCGCCGCTGACACCACGTATACCAGCCGCTGCGGGCCACCCGGAGCACGCGGCACATTGCTTTGATGCTGAACTCAGCCTGATGTTTTTCAATAAAGACATACTTCATTTCAGGCGCTTCGCGAAGTATGTCGCGGCCTTTTGGAGGATAGCCAGCTCTTCATCCCGTTCTGCCAGCTGGCGTTTGAGACGTGCAATCTCGGTAGACATCTCCAGTTCACGTTCAGAAGACGTCTGCTGATTTTGCTGTTTACTGCGCCAGTTGTAGAGCTGTGATTCATACAGGCTGAGTTCACGGGCTGCGGCAGTAACACCGATGCGTTCAGCAAGCTTCAGGGCTTCACTGCGAAATTCAGGCGAATGCTGTTTACGGGGTTTTTTACTGGTTGATACTGTTTTTGTCATGTGAGTCACCTCTGACTGAGAGTTTACTCACTTAGCCGCGTGTCCACTATTGCTGGGTAAGATCA
>NZ_JBJQJE010000091.1:0-731 GCF_046487585.1 Escherichia sp. WS1265 | reverse complement strand
CCTGAAATCAGCCCCTGAACGGGGCTGTGCGGAGACAGTTATGGCAAAGAATTTTGTAGAAGAAGGAAAAACGGTGGCGATTGTTGCCAGTGCAGCCATCAGCAGCGGAGAGCTGGTGCAGGTGGGTGATGTTTTTGCGGTGGCGCTGACCGATATTCCACAGGGTGAAACAGGCGACGGCATGACCGAAGGTGTGTTTATGCTGCCTAAGCTGAAAACGGATGACATGAAAACGGGTAAGAAGGTTTATCTGAAGTCCGGAAAAGTTCAGCTGACTAACAGCGGCTCTGATCCGCTGGTCGGGGTTGTCTGGGCAGATGCCGGAACCAGTGCAGAAGAGGTGCCGGTAAAACTCAATGTCTGATCCCTTTTCCCGGTTGGCAGCGCGTATGGATGCTATCACGGTCAGAAAGATGGGAAAGACAGCCTCGATTAATGATGTCGATATGACCGTGATCCCGGGAGAAACACTGGCAGAGCTGAATGCTCTGTCCGGACCTGCGGTCTCTCTGGTGGTGTTTTCTTCGGGATACCGCCCACGGCGCGGGGATCGCGTTGTTTATGACGGACAACAATGGACGGTCACACGGCATGAACGCTTTAACGGTAAGCCAATGATCTTTATTGAGTAAAGAGGTGTGGGATGAAGGGGCTTGAGAATGCCATCCGCAATCTGAACAGCCTTGATACCCGTATGGTGCCACAGGCCAGCGCATGGGCGATAAACCGTG
>NZ_JBJQJE010000090.1:0-766 GCF_046487585.1 Escherichia sp. WS1265 | reverse complement strand
GGCACGTCCGAAATTTGCGTATCTGGCACAGGGAATTAACAGCAGCGCAGCAGGGAGAAAAAATATAATGCGAGACTTAACCCTCAAATTTGCCGACAGGGCCGACTTTTCGGCCTTTATGGATAGCACTGGCTATTATGACGACGAGACGATGCAGGATGATATTCTTATTGACGTGATAGGTAACGTGTACAAAGAAACCGGAGAACTGACTGAAGATGGCGAACCGGTATGTGTTAAGGAAGACGGATATTTTGTAAACGTGCGCATCATTAATGATGCAAAAAAATCGTCAATATTCGATAAATACGCGGTTGTTGTTGAGCATCAACTTCGTGGCTGGATGTGAGGTAGAGAAATGGCTACATCGACAGTAATTCCAGGAGATATCACCAAGCTAAAGGGGGATGTCAGTAAAGCTAAGGAAGATATTTCATCAATTAGCGGAAAAGTATCAACGCTTCAGACTGATATGGACAGTGCAAAGCAGGATATCAGTACCAGATACACAAAAACAGAAGTGGATAATAAGCTGAAAAACAAAGTGGAAGTGAACGATCTGGAAAGCGGTCGTTATGGCGGAGATTTTTATCCACTGACAGGTCGTGAAGCGTTTTATTTATGGGGATTGGGCACAACTACAGCGGCGGCAAATCTTTATCTTAATCCTGACCCTGCAATTTCGTCTGTGCTGCGGTCAACATCGTCTATCCGCTATAAACATTCAGTAGAGACAATAGATTCAGAGCACGCTGATCTCATTTTC
>NZ_JBJQJE010000089.1:0-799 GCF_046487585.1 Escherichia sp. WS1265 | reverse complement strand
AAGTGGTGTCCACCAAATAAGTAGTGGGAACCAAAGTGTCAGATATGCAGAAAAATGTGACTCCCGGCAGGCGAAAAGGCTGCCCTAATTATCCTCCCGAATTTAAACAGCTGCTCGTTGCTGCCTCCTGTGAACCCGGGATATCCATCTCAAAACTTGCTCTTGAAAATGGCATTAACGCCAATCTGTTGTTCAAATGGCGACAACAATGGCGCGAGGGAAAGCTGCTATTACCTTCTTCAGAGAGCCCCCAGCTACTTCCTGTGACTCTCGATGCAGCTGCCGAACAGCCAGAATCGCTCGCAGAGGACCCGGAAACCCTCAGTATCAGCTGTGAGGTAACGTTCCGGCACGGGACGCTCCGCTTCAATGGCAATGTCAGCGAAAAGCTCCTGACTCTGCTGATACAGGAACTGAAGCGATGATCCCGTTACCTTCCGGGACCAAAATTTGGCTGGTTGCCGGTATCACCGATATGAGAAATAGCTTCAACGGCCTGGCTGCGAAAGTACAAACGGCGCTGAAAGACGATCCCATGTCCGGCCATATTTTCATTTTCCGGGGCCGCAGCGGCAGTCAGGTTAAACTGCTGTGGTCCACCGGCGACGGACTGTGCCTCCTGACCAAACGGCTGGAGCGTGGGCGCTTCGCCTGGCCGTCAGCCCGTGATGGCAAAGTGTTCCTTACGCAGGCGCAGCTGGCGATGCTGCTGGAAGGTATCGACTGGCGACAGCCCAAGCGGCTGCTGACCTCCCTGACCATGCTGTAAATCTCTTTATCCTGGTTGTCACAGAATAAG
>NZ_JBJQJE010000088.1:0-813 GCF_046487585.1 Escherichia sp. WS1265 | reverse complement strand
GTAAGCGTGCAGCAAGAACCGTATTGACGGGGATGTGTTATTCAGTCGGCAGTGCTACGCGCCAGGGGAGCAGTTCGCCGACCCGGTTTATCGGCCAGTCGGCTATGACGTCAAGGACATAGCGGAGGTAGCTTTCTGGCTCCACTCCGTTCAGTTTGCACGTCCCGATCAGGCTGTACAGCAGCGCTCCCCGCTCTCCTCCATGATCCGAACCGAAGAACAGGTAGTTTTTGCGGCCCAGACTGACCATCCGCAACGCATTTTCAGCGATGTTATTGTCCGCCTCAGCCCAGCCATCATCTGCATAGTACGTCAGCGCCGGCCACTGGTTCAGGGCGTATGCGAACGCTTTCGCCAGTTCTGAGTGTCGCGACAGGGTTTTCATCTTTTCACGCAGCCAGCTTTCCAGGGATTTCAGCAGCGGTTTCGTTTTCAACTGACGTTCGGCAAGGCGCTGCTCCGCCGTCATTCCCCTTATCTCTGCCTCGATGGCGTACAGTTCGCCGATCCGTTTCAGCGCTTCCTCCGTCAGGGCTGACGGGGTGCGAACGTGCACATCGTGGATTTTACGGCGGGCGTGAGCCCAACAGGCGGCTTCCGTTATCCGGCCATCCCGGTACAGCTCGTTGAACCCGGCGTATGCATCCGCCTGCAGTACACCACTGAACCCCGCAAGATGGGTCTGCGGATGGATGCCTTTTCTGTCCGGGCTGTAAGCGAACCACACCGCCGGCGCCAGCGTTGACCCGGCGTTACGGTCATCACGAACGTAGGTCCATAACCGCCCGGTCTTTGTTTTCTTATTGCCTGGCA
>NZ_JBJQJE010000087.1:0-832 GCF_046487585.1 Escherichia sp. WS1265 | reverse complement strand
TTGGTTATCAACGCGTCAGGGATATTGGCAGGGAGTTATGGCTGAGTATGGACGATCTGACCCGCCATATAATGTTTTTCGCCACCACCGGTGGCGGTAAAACGGAAACCATCTTTGCCTGGGCGATTAACCCACTTTGCTGGGCAAGAGGATTCACCCTTGTCGATGGCAAGGCACAGAATGATACGGCAAGAACGATCTGGTATCTGGCCAGACGCTTTGGACGTGAAGACGATGTGGAAGTCATTAACTTCATGAACGGAGGAAAATCCCGCAGTGAAATCATTCTGAGTGGTGAAAAAACGCGTCCTCAGTCAAATACCTGGAATCCCTTCTGTTACAGCACTGAGGCATTCACAGCGGAGACAATGCAGTCAATGCTGCCCCAGAACGTCCAGGGGGGCGAGTGGCAGTCCCGGGCCATTGCCATGAATAAGGCACTGGTATTTGGTACTAAATTCTGGTGTGTGCGCGAAGGCAAAACAATGTCGCTGCAGATGCTCCGTGAACATATGACTCTCGAAGGGATGGCCAAACTTTACTGTCGTGGCCTCGATGATCAGTGGCCGGAAGAAGCTATCGCACCGTTACGTAACTACCTTCAGGACGTTCCCGGTTTCGACCTGTCGCTGGTCAGGACACCATCAGCCTGGACGGAAGAACCCAGAAAACAACATGCTTATCTCTCCGGGCAGTTTTCTGAAACTTTCAGCACATTCACGGAAGCATTCGGGGATATTTTTGCTGAAGATTCCGGTGATATCGATATCCGTGACAGCATTCACAGCGACAGGATTCTGATGGTAATGATCCCCGCTCTGGATACATCAGC
>NZ_JBJQJE010000086.1:0-890 GCF_046487585.1 Escherichia sp. WS1265 | reverse complement strand
CCACGATCGTGTGCGGCTCTGTGCGAATTTTTCGTCTTTTTCTGGAGGGTTTTGCAGTCAGGACGCCAATGATGGCACTGACATTTTCCGGTGACGGTATTCGACGTTGAGCTGTACGGGGAACCAGACGGCGGAGACGGTCCAGGCGAGGTGCATCCACGCTGATATACCTGTTTATAACAACGGGATCGCTACTGCAGCTTTTCTCATTGTCAGGGATGAAGAATGATGCTGATGGTACGGTTTCTCCCCGGAAAATAGAAAAGAACTCGCCAGGATGAAGTTCAATCAACTCCTGAACATCTATCTTACTTTCCATCAGGATGCTGATTTGTGGGCTGTCAATCCATGATTCACCAAATATGCCGTCCTGACGCTGCAGGTTGTTCATCCTCGCCCTGGCTTCTTCACCGGCGGCGCTTTTCAGCGTTTTGGCCGTACTGCCCTCGCTGACAATCCTGCCGGCAAATTTTGTCCCCGTGTTCTGCATCAGTGTTGCAGTATTCGTGGCTGTTGTCTGTCCTTCTATACGTTCCTGGTCCTGTGCCATCAAAATCAGAGCAAAATCCAGTGAACGCACCTGAGTGGCTTCCACAGCAATACGGTCTGTATAGTATGCCCCCACTTCATCAAGGAAACACAGATAAGGGAAACGCCCCTTATATTTTTTGACTTCCAGTGCATCGGAATCAGTTCCTTCGAGGCGGTAGCCCAAATCACGGGCGAGAATCATACTTTTCTGGGTGATAAACATTCGTCCAAGAGCAGACGTTGTATGTGCTGATGTATCCAGAGCGGGGATCATTACCATCAGAATCCTGTCGCTGTGAATGCTGTCACGGATATCGATATCACCGGAATCTTCAGCAAAAATATCCCCGAATGCTTCC
>NZ_JBJQJE010000085.1:0-904 GCF_046487585.1 Escherichia sp. WS1265 | reverse complement strand
CCGCAAGGCGGCGCTCCCACTCCTGCCGTCCCTGCCGGATCTCAGATAAGTTTTCCATGGTCATCTGCTGACCATTAAAGGTGACGGATTTTCCGTCCAGCACCGCCATTTCAGCTTCCGTATAACGCTGAATCATGGCTTCGATATCATTCTGGTTCATAACCATCCTCCGGAAGTCAGCCAGGGGTTAACATCGTCAGTTACTGTTTTCTTCCGTTTTTGTTTTTTAACAGGCGTGGATACCGGTTCCGGTGAGGGTGACGGTTCGGTACTGTCCGGGACACACTCCAGCCAGGTTTCCCGGCTCGCCCACTCCGGTGCATCCGGCCAGCGGATCTTTTCGTATCCATGCAGAATGACCAGAGCCTCGGCATACACCATCAGGTCAAAAGCTTCGTTGGCACCGCGACCCGGCTTACTCCATTTCCCGTCACTGCTCCGCTCTTCATACGTCAGTTCGTCGTAAAACCAGCTCCCCAGCCAGTCAGGGAAATGCACATAGCCGGGACCTGGCGAGTCACGCCATAACGCGTTATTCACCCGGTCTTTCAGTGCATCCGTCTGAAGAAGCCAGAGCGGCACATCACCTGCGGCCTGCGCCCGTCGGCCCGTTCGTCCGGTGTTATCAGGGAATGTACGGGTGATCAGTTTTGCGCGCCGGATGCTGTCGCCCTTAAACAGGTAAATACGTTTACCAAGGCCATCACGACGGCAACGACGCCAGAATTTATAGGCATTATCAGTGACCCCGTCTTCACCGCCGGAGTCCACCGCCATTGCCATCAGTCGCATTTGTTGAGAAGGATCGGAGGCCAGCGGCCAGCTTTTATGAAAAACATCCGTCAGCAGGACATCCCAGTCTTCCGGATAGCTGGCCGGATCAATTCGCTGGCTCTCCCCGTCG
>NZ_JBJQJE010000084.1:0-942 GCF_046487585.1 Escherichia sp. WS1265 | reverse complement strand
GTAGACCTGTTCTTTCCCTGTCGCATCGTCAAACTTCAGTTCATTAAACCCGCTGCCCTTATAGGTTTTCGAACGAATGGTCATCTGCGTCTTTGTTCCCGGCAGGCTGCCGGGGGTGCGGTTTTCCTGGTGGTAGGTACGCCCCATAATAATCGGCTGGTCCGGATCGCCGTTGAGGAAGTCCACAATGACTTCCTGACCCACACGCGGTATCGCCAGGTTGCCAAAGCCGGTGCCTGCCCACGCCTGTGCCACACGGATCCAGCATGAACTGTCCTGGTTTGACGGGTTATAGCGGTCCCAGTTAAATTTCACCCGCACGCGGCCATGTTCATCACAGAAGATTTCTTCTCCTGCCGGTCCCGTCACGACGGCGCTCTGCGGGCCGTCCACCAGCGGTTTCAGCAACGGCTGTGGCCGCCATGTTCTGTCTGCCGGTATTACCGCAAAGTGGTTATTCAGCGTGGTACCTGAACCCCTGCGTCCCGGCACCGCCTGCGGCTGCTCGCCGTGCAGTTCACTTGCCACCACCTGCCATTCCCGGTTCAGGTTCGCCTGCGGATGCCCCGTCAGCGCAATTCGCCGTCCCGGCCATATCTCCGGCGAACGGCTTGTTCCGCGCGCCACTTCTGCGTTGTTTCGCCAGCCATCCATCTGCCAGCAGGCAAAGTTCTGCCCGTGGGCACCCTTGAAACGTCCGGGGTAGTCATACACTTCATACTGTGTGCGCTGGTAATCCTGGTGCTGGCCTTCCTGATCAAAACGCCCTGCCCAGCCGGGTCGTTTAAAGGTGTAGTCTTTGGTCACCACGGAAGATGGGCGGATTTGTGCGCTGTAGAGGAACTGGCTGATGCATAGGGTGCTCACCTCGGTACGGGTGTTCGGATTCCAGGGGATCTCAAAGGACTCCGGCAGATAACGCACGGTGTCGCACAGGACCAG
>NZ_JBJQJE010000083.1:0-973 GCF_046487585.1 Escherichia sp. WS1265 | reverse complement strand
TCGCCTTGTTGATTATGCGACACGTCTTCGAAATGAGTCATTCGTGGCGCTGGTTGATGTCATGAAGGACGGCTGCGAATGGGTCAACTTTTATGGTGTCACCTGCTTTCACAACTGTACATCTCTTGAAACTGCTGCTGCAGATATGGAGTACATTGCCCGGCAGGCTCACTATGCAAAAGATGACACTGACCCTGTTTTTCACTACATCCTTTCCTGGCAGTCACATGAAAGCCCGCGTCCGGAACAGATTTATGACAGTGTACGTCATACGCTGAAATCACTCGGCCTTGCCGACCATCAGTATGTCTCTGCCGTGCATACTGATACAGATAATCTGCACGTCCATGTGGCTGTTAACCGGGTACACCCTGAAACGGGTTATCTGAATCGGTTATCCTGGAGTCAGGAAAAACTCAGTCGTGCCTGCCGTGAGCTTGAACTGAAGCATGGTTTTGCTCCGGATAACGGTTGCTGGGTCCATGCGCCGGGAAATCGTATCGTTCGTAAAACTGCCGTTGAACGTGATCGCCAGAACGCTTGGACACGCGGAAAAAAACAAACTTTTCGCGAGTATGTTGCGCAGACAGCGGTCGCTGGTTTACGCAGTGAACCTGTACATGACTGGTTATCCATGCATCGTCGTCTTGCTGAAGATGGTCTGTACCTGTCTCAGATGGACGGAAAATTTCTGGTGATGGATGGCTGGGATCGCAACAGGGAAGGTGTACAGCTTGACTCGTTTGGTCCCTCCTGGTGTACAGAAAAACTCATGAAAAAAATGGGTGACTACACGCCAGTGCCAAAAGACATTTTCAGCCAGGTGGACGCACCAGGACGCTATAATCCGGACTTCATTGCAGCTGATGTTCGCCCGGAAAAAATCGCTGAAACAGAAAGTCTGCAGCAGTATGCCTGTCGTCATCTTGGAGAACGTCTGCCGGAAATGGCACGGGAAGGACGGCTGGAAAAC
>NZ_JBJQJE010000082.1:0-1049 GCF_046487585.1 Escherichia sp. WS1265 | reverse complement strand
TGATATGCCGAGTGGCAGGGGAAGCGTCACTCTGGAGTTTAAGGTTTTCCATAAAGGCAATCAGTGGGCAGGTAATATCACCGACTGTACGGTGATTGTGACCAAAAAAGCTGCTTCCGGTATCAGTATCCGTTGAAATATTTATAACCCCAATACGGGCGCCAGAAATGGCGCCTTTTTTATTTGTGGAGTGAGTATGGCAGTACAGATTTCAGGTGTGCTGAAAGATGGTGCGGGAAAACCAATACAGAACTGCACTATTCAACTGAAGGCAAAGCGTAACAGCACCACGGTACTGGTAAACACGGTGGCCTCAGAAAATCCGGATGAAGCCGGGCGTTACAGTATGGATGTTGAGTATGGCCAGTACGGCGTCACCCTGCTGGTTGAAGGCTTTCCGCCTTCACATGCCGGGACCATTACCGTCTATGAAGGTTCCAGACCAGGTACGCTGAATGATTTTCTTGGTGCCATGACGGAAGAGGATGTCATGCCGGAGGCATTGCGTCGTTTTGAGGCAATGGTGGAAGAAGCGGCACGCAACGCCGAAGCCGCCTCTCAGAGCGCAGCGGCGGCAAAGAAATCCGAAACTGCAGCGGCATCATCGAAGAACGCGGCGAAAACGTCAGAGACGAATGCAGGTAACAGCGCACAGGCGGCAGCGGCCTCACAGACTGCATCGGCAAACTCCGCGACAGCAGCCAAAAAATCAGAAACCAACGCGAAAAATAGCGAGACAGCAGCAAAGACGAGCGAAACCAACGCAAAGTCCAGCCAGACGGCAGCGAAAACCAGCGAAACGAATGCTAAAGCCAGTGAAACTGCGGCAAAAAACAGCCAGGCTGCAGCAGCCGAAAGCGAGAGCGCGGCAGCCGGTTCTGCGACTTCAGCAGCTGGATCAGCAACTGCTGCGGCTAACAGCCAGAAAGCTGCGAAGGCGAGTGAAACTAACGCAAAGTCCAGCCAGACGGCAGCGAAGACCAGCGAAACGAATGCCAAAGCCAGCGAAACTGCGGCGAAAAACAGTCAGGATGCAGCAGCCCAAAGCG
>NZ_JBJQJE010000081.1:0-1128 GCF_046487585.1 Escherichia sp. WS1265 | reverse complement strand
ACACTGATCGCTTTGTCACTGGCTCCGTCAGGTTTTACTGTAAAGGTCAGCGTGGTGGTTGCTCCCACTTTTACACTGGCAGATGCCGGTGCCACCGTCAGCCCGGTAACGTTCACTGTTTCAGTGCCTTCCTCTGCCAGATACGGACGCCCCACACCGCTGATTTTCACAGTGCGGGTCATCACGTCTTTTGAGGCAATGGTTTTACCCAGTGAACTCAGCCAGCCACGGAAAACATCAACAGTACCGTTGGGATATTTGATACGAAACGCGCAGACTTCACCGGAGTCGAACAACTGAACCAGTTTTTTCTGCCCGCTGTCACCCGGACGCCAGGCCAGCGTCGCCGAAGTATCACCGACTGATTTCTGCCCCTGGGTTGTCGTTTTCCAGTCTGCATCTTCATCATCGAGATAAGTATCATCTTCTGCATCAGCGGTCATTTCGCCAGGTTGCAGATCCTTCACCATCGCAAGACGCAGCCAGTCAGTGTCCGACAAAGGGTTCGCAAATGCGTCGCCGTTGCCGGTATACATCCAGAACGTCGTCCCCGCACCTTTCGTCTTTGCCAGTGGATTTGGTGTGGTCATTGCCACCTCCTTAATTCGTGTACGTGATCTGGTACGTGATTTCCGCCATCGCCCAGGTGGCCATCTCATTATCACGTTGATAGTTAAAACCGAGTGGGATCAGGGTGTCGATGAGTCCGGAAAGTGCCGGTACATCATTCAGGGCCGGGAAAATGGTGCTCTCCATCCACATATCCAGCTCTGAATCCGGTGCCTGTGCCCGGATGAAGACAGCAATATGCAGAACAGCCTGCCAGTCATCTTCATCCGTCATTTTTCCGGTGTACTGAGCATCACTCAGCCACACCGCCACGGCAGGCAGTTCCTGCGCATCAATAAATGCCGGAAGCCCGTCAAAAAACGTGGCGCTGTCTCCACACTGTTCCCGAAGGCGTGCCAGTACGGCCTGGCGGATTTGTGTATGTCGGTTCATCGGGTCAGCCATAACCTCAGTTGTTGTTTCAGTGCATACCCCAGCTGTTTCGGCATTTCCGCAGCAATGATGCGGTCGCGGGCATCTTCAAATGCCTGTGTCAGCGGTCCGGACAGCGGGATTTTC
>NZ_JBJQJE010000080.1:0-1200 GCF_046487585.1 Escherichia sp. WS1265 | reverse complement strand
GCCTGCGTTGTCTGCCGGGCGGCCTGAGTCTGACGCTCCATAAAACGCTGCATACGGGCAGAAGACCGTTCTGCATCGCTGGCTGCACCATTCAGAAGGTTTTTGATACGGGGGATTTCATTTTTAAACTCTGCCGCATCAATCCCCAAATCAATGACCAGGTTGGCTATCTGGTCCATAACGCACACCTCCGGAAATACCTTCCCCAAGATGCATCAGTTCTTCGTCCGTTCGCTCCGGTATCCCGTTCTCTTCCGGTAAAAGGCTGAAATCAGCCACCGCAGCATCACTGCTGCCGGACACCATTCTCACGATCAATGCCTTCAGCGAGGCAAACTGCGCATCCATCCACACATCACTGAAGCTCTGCATCCGGAAATAATCGCCCCACTCACCAAGCTCAGTGGCCGACATTTCCGACAGCATCCGCCGCCAGTCTGCCCGCCGGAACTCCCGGGCAAGCCGCATGACAAACTGCATTTCCCGCGTCAGGACTTTTCCGGCGTCAGCGCCTCATGCTCATCATCCCCGGCATTATCAATGGCCCCCATACCGCTCAGCGACAGAACCATCTCCGCCCCCGCACCCAGGGCATCATACGACCATGTTGTAATAACGGATGCGCAAAGCGTCTCTACATCCTTAGACTGATCCGCATTCCACAGTGAGCGGGAAACCAGCCAGGCATTGATATCCATCCCCATCCGCAGAAAAGCAATCTGTCGTTCAGCCTCCGGCAGTTCTCCCTCACCGGCATCAAACTTTGCCGTTCGCTGCTGAACAAACGCCAGATATTCAATTCTCTGCAGCCCGGACAGCTCACTGAGCACCACGGACTGTTTTTCATAATTAAACGTGCCCTGTTTCAGAAACATCATGTTCTCCACCTGCAAAAAAGCCCCGGATAACCGGGGCAAATGATGAGTATCGTCCTGTTAACCTGCGGCGCTGACAGTCACCGCAGCCACAGCCACAAAATTCCCGTCAGCGGTCATGCCCACAATGCTGACACTGCCCTGCTTCACGCCTTTCACCGTGGCTACAAGCCCGTTCAGGGTCACCGTGGCAGTCTGTGGATCTGACGAATGCACACTGATCGCTTTGTCACTGGCTCCGTCAGGTTTTACTGTAAAGGTCAGCGTGGTGGTTGCTCCCACTTTTACACTGGCAGATGCCGGTGCCACCGTCAGCCCGGTAACG
>NZ_JBJQJE010000079.1:0-1227 GCF_046487585.1 Escherichia sp. WS1265 | reverse complement strand
ATATGGAGATTAATGTGGGTGATATCGCCCAGTGCATTCAGATCACTGATAAACTGCTTCGCTGTAACACCCCAGAAACCAATCTCGTCATAAATATAAATATCCGCGTCACTCTGGTGACCAGCCTGCATCCTGAACCAGGAATTATTCTTCGGACTGGTCGTCGGTGTGCTGCGGCTCCTGTCGTTTCGTTGCGGCACTGCTGCCTCCTTTATCACTGGCCGGATCGGTATCAAATACCAGATCCAGCTTGCGGTTTTCATCAATTTCTGCCTTGCGCCGACGTTTGACATCATCCGGATTACGACCACCTGCACGTACCCAGTCTGATTCTGTCGCCGCTCCACCACGAATCTGAATTTTCCAGGCCTCAGCCTCCTTAACAGGGTCAATCCACGGCATCACCGGTCCGGAATACACCGCGGTATACAGTGAAGAACGGTCAAGATCGCGGGGTAGCCTGATAACACCGGATGCCACAGCCTGTTTCAGCCAGGCACGATACATCGGGCGGGTGACGGCACCAATAAACCAGTCCTGCAGGATCAGGTAGCCATCAGTGGATTCAACCAGCTCCTGACGCTGGGCGCTGTAAGTGCCGTTATAGTTGCGCGCTGTACTGGAAAAACTCAGACGACTGCCCGCCGCCACGGCACGCAACTGACCATTACGAAAAGTTTCAAGGTTAGGATTGGGGCGATCCGACTTCACCATTCCGATTTCTTCGCCGGGTTTCAGATCGTCGTAAATAATGCCTGGCTGAATGGTAAGCTCGCGTTCATTCTCCTTGCTGTCATTACCATCCGTTTCATAGCTCTGTCCGTCGCCTTTGCGGATGTACATCCCCAGAGCAGCAGCGATCCTTGCTGCAGTCAGCTCAGAATCTTCATATTCTTTCAGGGCACTGAGGCGGATCAGCACACCGGACAATAAAGACGTCCCGCGCATCTGGTGCAGACGGCGAACAAATTTAAGATGCAGCATTCGCTCTGCATCCACTTCTTTGGTTTCCATCTGCCGTCCGGATACAGGACGACTTTTATACACCAGATATTTTTCGGGACGCCCCCAGTCATCAACAAACACGCCCTGATTCAGCCTGTTGCTCTCATCACTGGTCATGGGAATAAAGTCTGGCTCGAGTGCCTCCAGCCAGAAATGAACACCGGCAGAAGGCGTCAGGCTGTTTATGCGCCCGGAAACCATCTGGGCAAACACCTCACCATC
>NZ_JBJQJE010000078.1:0-1230 GCF_046487585.1 Escherichia sp. WS1265 | reverse complement strand
GGCAGGCTCCCGCAGCCATCAGACCGGTGTAAACGGTGAAAATAACAGCGTCCGTCTCAGCATTCAGGGCGGTCATCTCGGTCACGATAACAACGGCGGTATTGCCCGTGGGGCCACGCCGGAAAGCAGCGGCAGCTATGGCTTCGTCCGTCTGGAGGGTGACCTGCTCAGAACAGAGGTTGCCGGTATGTCTGTGACAGCGGGGGTATATGGTGCTGCCGGCCATTCTTCCGTTGATGTTAAGGATGATGACGGCTCCCGCGCCGGCACGGTCCGGGATGATGCCGGCAGTCTGGGCGGATACCTGAATCTGACACACACGTCCTCCGGCCTGTGGGCTGACATTGTGGCACAGGGAACCCGCCACAGCATGAAAGCGTCATCGGACAATAACGACTTCCGCGCCCGGGGCTGGGGCTGGCTGGGCTCACTGGAAACCGGTCTGCCCTTCAGTATCACTGACAACCTGATGCTGGAGCCACAACTGCAGTACACCTGGCAGGGGCTCTCCCTGGATGACGGCCAGGATAACGCCGGTTATGTGAAGTTCGGGCATGGCAGTACACAACATGTGCGTGCCGGCTTCCGTCTGGGCAGCCACAACGATATGACCTTTGGCGAAGGCACCTCATCCCGTGACACTCTGCGCGACAGTACAAAACACCGTGTGAGTGAACTGCCGGTGAACTGGTGGGTACAGCCGCCGCCGGCAGTAACATGACGTTCTCACCGTCCCGGAATGGCACGTCACTGGACCTGCAGGCCGGACTGGAAGCCCGTGTCCGGGAAAATATCACCCTGGGCGTTCAGGCCGGTTATGCCCACAGCGTCAGCGGCAGCAGCGCTGAAGGCTATAACGGTCAGGCCACGCTGAATGTGACCTTCTGACAGAACCATCGCCTCTTTGTGGTCCCGGTCATCATGATCGGGACCCGGACCGGCGCAACGGATATTCAACGCCACATTCGCTGGCATTAACAATAACATGATATTCATCACGGAGTGACTATGTTACAGATAGTCGGCGCGCTGATCCTGCTGATAGCAGGATTTGCCATTCTTCGCCTTTTGTTCAGAGCATTAATCAGCACAGCTTCTGCGCTGGCAGGGCTTATATTGCTGTGTCTGTTCGGCCCGGCCTTACTGGCTGGCTATATCACCGAACGCATAACCCGGTTGTTCCATATTCGCTGGCTGGCAGGCGTATTTCTGACGATTGCCGGAATGATC
>NZ_JBJQJE010000077.1:0-1395 GCF_046487585.1 Escherichia sp. WS1265 | reverse complement strand
GTCAATACGCACTTTCGTTGTCACGCCATCCACACTGAAGCCCTCCATCTGATCAATATATGGCGTATCCACACCGTTGAGATAAGCCACTTCAATCGTATCGGAGCCTTTGGACGCAGCCAGGTAGAAAGTGGTCTGGCTGTTATCATCAAGACGAGGCTCTGCAATAACGGTCGCAAAATCTTTCACCGGGTTAATAATACCGGCGTTAATGTCAGCCCCCTTGACACTTGAGGAGCGAATGACCTGGTTAGCAACAGACTCCATCGCCGTCGGTACCAGTACGAACGCAGGACGAATATTCAGATGACGCTCCCCCTCTTTCTGAACACGCATCAACTGGCGGGCTTTATCCAGCGATGCCACGTCCATTGCAGCGCTCTCCAGTACGTTTGCATGTTTCGCTTTATCGAACAGACTTACATTATCTGTGGAGATTTTCGGGTTAGACGTCAGAATGGCATAAACCAGATCGGCAATAGTGGATTTCGCCGCACGGCCCAGTTTCAACGGGACATCGGTCAGCATATTCAGATCATCATTGATAATGGCCTGACGGGTGATACTGAACAGCTCGCCATAGGTCGCCAGTGCAATAGTGGCCTGTTTATCTCCGGTGGTGACGTATTTATATTCCGCCCCTTCACGCACCTGACGCAGAGCACTGAAGCCCCCCATACCCACACGATGGGCAATTTTAAAATCAGACAACTGACCTTTCCGCGTCCACTGTTCATAGGTTTCAGGGGCATCTTCCCAGCCCTGCAGAATGGCTTTGTTCGCAACATCCAGCAGAATATTACCGAAGTCAGACGTACTGTGTGTGAACGCCGCACCGACCATCTGCATCGGGTTATAACTGGAAACCCCAATCCCCCGTTCAGTCAGTGACATACGAGCATATTCACGCAGGGTCATCCCGTTGTAGACATTATCACGTTCGGTTTTTTCAAATCCGGCACGCGCCATCAGCGCCTGGCGGATCCCGTCCCCCACAAAATTACCGTTACCGGCATAAATATGAGCCGGGGTATTTTTATTGGATGGCGTGGACTCGCGCCCCATCTCGTTCAACAGCTTGTCGCGGGCCTGCTCCAGCGAACATTCAGGATCGGCAAGACACTGAGCCTGCAGCGCCTGATAACGCCCGCCAAACATGGCAAACAAATCATTAATACCGTTTACACGCGCTTTTTGCTCTGCCAGTACCTGCGCACGGATACTGTTTTCATCCACCACGGGTGCTGCTGCCTGCACTGGCGTCCGGGAGGCTACAGGTTCATTATCCTGTACGCGTGGAGCACTGTTGCGTGGCGGAGTAATCATGTTTCGAATGGATTCCGGCATCTTTTTAAATTCCTCTGTACGTTTTGACTGAATACATGCCATTGCCTT
>NZ_JBJQJE010000076.1:0-1661 GCF_046487585.1 Escherichia sp. WS1265 | reverse complement strand
TCCGACATTTGTAAACGCAAGCCAGGTTTTGCCGGTTGCCTGACCACCATTAATCACCAGCTGGTCAGAGGTATTGCTGCCATCAAGGCGAACACGCATATTGATGGTGCCGCCCTGGCCGGTGAGGTTCGTGGTGGTCAGTTTATGGAACGTTACCGGGGAGTTACTTTTTGCAACAGCACGGCTCAGCGCAGCATCCTGTGTCGTCTGATTATCAAAGCGAATCTCCCCTGCGTTAACAATATCGCCGGTACTGACCACATCGCCATTCAGTACCATGCTGGCGCCTTTACTGAGCTGTGTTCTGCCACTCAGACTTCCCCCGGCAGCCAGCGTCAGTGTTCCACGATGTCCGACAGTGGTGTTGCTGGCCTGTCCCCCGACATTAACCGTAAAGCTGCCGCCATTTTCCAGCAGCAGGCCGCTGGCCTGACCAGATATGCCATCAATACTGAACTTACCACTGGCATTGGTCCCCTCAACAGTGGCACCACTGTCTGCAATCAGGGCACCACCAGATGTCATGGTGACACCTGTCGCCTGCCCACCGGCAGACACTGCCAGGGTACCGCCGTCATCCACCAGGGTATTCTGTGCTGAATGGCTCTCCAGTACATCCAGACGACCGCCGGATTCCAGAACAACACCGTCAGCCTTACCGTTTTCCACCGCGAAATTGCCCAGACGGTTGCTGCCGGTGACGGTTGCCGCCGTACTGGTGACCAGTACGCCGCCCTGCTTCAGGGTGACATTCGTGGCTGTACCACCGGCGTTCACCTGCAGTTTGCCTTTCTGGTTAACGGTGGTGAAATTTGCCAGGCCACCTTCCTTGATAATCTGCCAGCCGTCACTGTTTACAACCGTGTCAGAGGCTGTGCCTCCGTTGTGCACATACTGGTAACCGCCATTCAGTGTGGTATCCAGCGCATGCCCGTGTACCGTCTGGTCGCCGCCGGCATAAACCACAGTGGTATTTGCTGTTCCTTCAGCAGCCACAATCTGACGACCATTTTCATTGATGGTGGTACGTACGGCATTTCCGCGAACAAACTGCCCGGTATCACCATTTTCTACATCCGGTCCTCCTTCTGCGCCGGTATTCACAACGGTGTCTGTTGCCACTGCGCCGGGTTTGACGACCTGCCAGCCCTTATCATTAATGACGGTTCCTGTGGCTATCGCACCTTCATGCATCCACTGCTCGCCACCATTCAGCGTGGTGTTCAGTGCCAGTCCCTTCAGACTTTGTCCGCCTCCTTCATTGATTATTGTGTCTGTAGCCTTTCCCCCGGCACCTACAAACTGGAGCCCGCCGCTGCTGATGGTGGTATTACTGGCTGTGCCGCCATCCTGTACCCATTGCCCACCGGTATTGGCCTCGTTATCCGGCCCATACTCCAGCCCGGTACTGATGGTCATTCCGTTGGTCGCACCGAAGACAATCTGGTTGTCATGATTTGTCAGTGTTCCGCCGTTCACGGTTTCTCCCGCCTGTACGACCGTGTCAGCAGCCAGTGCCGGGACTGACGTAACAGCAGCAAGAGACAGCGCAACCGCCACACCGGCGCGTTTTCCCCGTGAGCGGGCCAGTTCGGAAGCCACCACCAGGGTGCCCGTAATGTGATTCCATACCAGCCTGTAGCTGGTGTTCAGATGTCGTT
>NZ_JBJQJE010000075.1:0-1702 GCF_046487585.1 Escherichia sp. WS1265 | reverse complement strand
ACTGCTCTTTAACAATTTATCAGACAATCTGTGTGGGCACTCGAAGATACGGATTCTTAACGTCGCAAGACGATAAATGAATACCAAGTCTCAAGAGTGAACACGTAATTCATTACGAAGTTTAATTCTTTGAGCATCAAACTTTTAAATTGAAGAGTTTGATCATGGCTCAGATTGAACGCTGGCGGCAGGCCTAACACATGCAAGTCGAACGGTAACAGAAATCAGCTTGCTGATTTGCTGACGAGTGGCGGACGGGTGAGTAATGTCTGGGAAACTGCCTGATGGAGGGGGATAACTACTGGAAACGGTAGCTAATACCGCATAACGTCGCAAGACCAAAGAGGGGGACCTTCGGGCCTCTTGCCATCGGATGTGCCCAGATGGGATTAGCTAGTAGGTGGGGTAACGGCTCACCTAGGCGACGATCCCTAGCTGGTCTGAGAGGATGACCAGCCACACTGGAACTGAGACACGGTCCAGACTCCTACGGGAGGCAGCAGTGGGGAATATTGCACAATGGGCGCAAGCCTGATGCAGCCATGCCGCGTGTATGAAGAAGGCCTTCGGGTTGTAAAGTACTTTCAGCGGGGAGGAAGGGAGTAAAGTTAATACCTTTGCTCATTGACGTTACCCGCAGAAGAAGCACCGGCTAACTCCGTGCCAGCAGCCGCGGTAATACGGAGGGTGCAAGCGTTAATCGGAATTACTGGGCGTAAAGCGCACGCAGGCGGTTTGTTAAGTCAGATGTGAAATCCCCGGGCTCAACCTGGGAACTGCATCTGATACTGGCAAGCTTGAGTCTCGTAGAGGGGGGTAGAATTCCAGGTGTAGCGGTGAAATGCGTAGAGATCTGGAGGAATACCGGTGGCGAAGGCGGCCCCCTGGACGAAGACTGACGCTCAGGTGCGAAAGCGTGGGGAGCAAACAGGATTAGATACCCTGGTAGTCCACGCCGTAAACGATGTCGACTTGGAGGTTGTGCCCTTGAGGCGTGGCTTCCGGAGCTAACGCGTTAAGTCGACCGCCTGGGGAGTACGGCCGCAAGGTTAAAACTCAAATGAATTGACGGGGGCCCGCACAAGCGGTGGAGCATGTGGTTTAATTCGATGCAACGCGAAGAACCTTACCTGGTCTTGACATCCACGGAAGTTTTCAGAGATGAGAATGTGCCTTCGGGAACCGTGAGACAGGTGCTGCATGGCTGTCGTCAGCTCGTGTTGTGAAATGTTGGGTTAAGTCCCGCAACGAGCGCAACCCTTATCCTTTGTTGCCAGCGGTCCGGCCGGGAACTCAAAGGAGACTGCCAGTGATAAACTGGAGGAAGGTGGGGATGACGTCAAGTCATCATGGCCCTTACGACCAGGGCTACACACGTGCTACAATGGCGCATACAAAGAGAAGCGACCTCGCGAGAGCAAGCGGACCTCATAAAGTGCGTCGTAGTCCGGATTGGAGTCTGCAACTCGACTCCATGAAGTCGGAATCGCTAGTAATCGTGGATCAGAATGCCACGGTGAATACGTTCCCGGGCCTTGTACACACCGCCCGTCACACCATGGGAGTGGGTTGCAAAAGAAGTAGGTAGCTTAACCTTCGGGAGGGCGCTTACCACTTTGTGATTCATGACTGGGGTGAAGTCGTAACAAGGTAACCGTAGGGGAACCTGCGGTTGGATCACCTCCTTACCTTAAAGAAGCGT
>NZ_JBJQJE010000074.1:0-1763 GCF_046487585.1 Escherichia sp. WS1265 | reverse complement strand
TGGCTCAGGTGGTGGGGAGTGGTGCATTTCGTGGAAACGATATCGGTATGGTGGCGAGAGCTGCCGCACAGATGGAGCGATCGGTTGGCCAGTCGGTCAGCGATACCATAAATCAGTTTAAGCGGCTGAAGGATGATCCTGTAAATGCCGCGAAGGCTCTGGACAATGAGCTGCATTTTCTTACTGCCACTCAGCTTGAGCAGATACGTGTCCTTGGGGATCAGGGTCGGTCCAGTGATGCTGCACGGATAGCCATGTCTGCACTGGCAGAGGAAACCGGTCGGCGTACTGCGGATATTGATAATAACCTCAATGCGCTTGGTAGTACGCTGAAGTATCTGTCTGATTTGTGGAGTCGTTTCTGGGATGCGGCCATGAATATTGGTCGTGAAGACTCGCTGGATGAACAGATTGCCGCTTTACAGGAGAAAGTGTCGCGGGCGAAAAGACTCCCCTGGACGGTATCATCTTCTCAGGTTGAATACGATCAGCAGCGTCTTAACGATCTTCAGGAGAAAAAACGCCAGAAGGATTTGCAGGATGCAAAAGAGCAGGCAGAGCGGAATTATCAGGAGCAACAGAAACGCCGTAATGCTGAAAATGCTGCACTGAACCGGATGAATGAAACGGAAGCAGCACGGCATCAGCGTGAAATTGCGCGTATTAATGCCATGCAGTACGCCGATCAGGCTGTCAGGGATGCGGCGATACAACGTGAAAATGAACGTTACGAGAAAGCCCTGGCATCCGGTAAGAAAAAAACACGCGAAACCCGTAATGATGAGGCCACCCGGTTATTGCTGCAGTACAGTCAGCAACAGGCACAGGTGGAAGGGCAGATTGCTGCTGCAAGACAGTCAGCAGGCATTGCCACTGACAGGATGACAGAAGCGCATAAACAGCTTCTGGCTCTGCAGCAGCGCATCAGCGACCTGGACGGGAAAAAACTGACGGCAGATGAAAAGAGTGTGCTTGCCCGTAAAGATGAACTGATTCAGGCATTGACGCTGCTGGATGTAAAACAGCAGGAGCTTCAGAAACAGACGGCACTCAACGAGCTGAAGAAAAAAACAATTCAGCTGACCAGTCAACTGGCTGAAGAAGAGCGCGCTCAGCGTCAGCAACATGACCTGGATATCGCCACGGTGGGTATGGGTGATCAGCAGCGGCAGCGATATCAGGTACAACTGAGTCTTCGCCAGAAATACCAGCAACAGCTGGAGCAGTTGAGGCGGGATAGTGAGCAGAAAGGGACATATAACACGGATGACTACAGAAAGGCCGAGCAGGCGCTGACGGAGAGCCTGAACCGACAACTGAATGAGAATCGCCGTTACTGGCAACAGCTTGAAATTGCTCAGGGGGACTGGAAAAACGGAGTCCTGCGTGCACTCCAGAATGTCACTGAGAATGCGGATAACACAGCCGGGACAGTGGAACAGTTGTTCACGTCTGCGTTCAGTAGCATGAGTGACTGGCTGGCGACATTCTGTACTACAGGCAAACTCAATTTCAAATCCTTCACCTCTTCTGTGCTGTCAGATATGTCCAGAATCATGGCTCAGATAGCTTTAATGAAAGCGGTAAAAGGCATTGCTTCCGCGCTGCCTTTTGATTTTGTAGCTAATGCTGATGGCGGTGTTTATCAGTCGGCTGATTTGAGTCGCTACAGTGGCACGGTGGTTAACCGTCCGACGTTTTTTGCTTTTGCAAAAGGCGCGGGTGTGATGGGGGAAGCTGGACCTGAAGCCATTCTGCCACTG
>NZ_JBJQJE010000073.1:0-1810 GCF_046487585.1 Escherichia sp. WS1265 | reverse complement strand
TGGCATTCAGGGTTCTGCCCATGACGACAGACCTGAGCAGACTGACAACAGGGACAATGAATGTTAACGCTGGCCATAAAGAATATCAAAAGCTCATATTATACATCTAATTCAACTTATTGGAGGTATCACCCGGGTCGAGGATATAAAGCGCGGTTTTCCGCCTAACTTTTTTTGTAACATCATGCTGCTACCAGCGTTTTGCTTCGGCAACGCAATGACGGAAATCAGTTCCGTGGGACACACGGAAACTTAATGCCTGTGGAGGGATGGCGTTGTCATCCGTTGAAACAGGAATCAATCGAAACGATTCTTCCGGCAGCGAAATATCGTCGGAATCCACGTCCTTAAGGGCATGGAGGATGTCAAATATATTACAGAGGTTATATGAAGCATTTAGTCCAGCAACATAAAAAAGGTCTTGATATAGGTATTTGTTCTATATGTTCGGCACACCCACTGGTCATTGAGGCTGCATTACGTTTTGAGTTGAATAATAATCGTAAGGTATTAATCGAAGCTACCTCGAACCAAGTGAATCAGTTCGGCGGCTATACAGGTATGAAACCAGCTGATTTTCGAACTTACGTTGAAGGAATTGCTAGAAAAATTGGATTTCCTATAGAACGTCTAATCCTAGGGGGGGATCATCTCGGTCCAAATTGCTGGCAGAATGAACCGGCAGAACAGGCGATGGAGAAATCCCTAGTCTTAATTGCTGAATATGTTAAGGCTGGTTTCAGTAAAATTCACTTAGACGCCTCAATGTCTTGTGCAGATGACCCTGTTCCTTTGCCACCGGAAGTAATTGCTGCTCGAGCTGCTGAACTATGTCGGGTTGCAGAAAATGTAGCAACTGCAGAACAAAAGGTTGCCTTAACGTATGTCATTGGGACTGAAGTTCCTGTTCCTGGTGGTGAATCATCTACTATAGATGAAGTTCATATTACGCACTCTCAGGATGCTGCACAAACTATCCAACTTCATCACGATGCGTTCCGAAAAATTGGACTTGATGATGCTATTAACCGCATTATCGGCTTGGTTGTTCAGCCCGGAGTAGAATTCGATCACAGTCATGTGATTCATTATGAATCCTCTAAAGCGACTAAGCTGAGTCGTTTCATTGAAAACACTCCCATTGTGTATGAAGCTCATTCGACAGATTATCAAACACGAACAGCATATCGTGCATTAGTTAAGGATCATTTTGCTATTCTTAAAGTGGGGCCAGCACTTACTTTTGCATTGCGTGAAGCTATTTTTGCTCTTGCAAAGATTGAACAAGAACTTATTTATCCAGAAGCCCAAAGTCGTGTTTTGGCTGTTATTGAGCAGGTAATGCTTGATGAACCTGATTACTGGAAAAAATATTACAACTCAGAGTTTTCTCAGGCTATGGTCGATATCCGTTATAGCCTTTCAGATCGTATTCGTTATTACTGGCCGAATGCAAGGATTAGTGCGGCAGTAGATAAACTGATTGCAAATCTCGATACTATGGAGATACCTCTCGGTTTGCTCAGTCAGTTCCTTCCCAAGCAATTTGATCGCGTCATGAATGGAATTCTTAAACCAGAGCCTCGTCTATTAATTATTGATAAGATTCAGGATGTTCTTCGTGATTATGCCTATGGCTGTGTTCCAATTTTAGAATGATTTATTATTGCTTGCACTAGCAATAAAATTCTTGGTGATGCCTCCAATTAGTAGAATATGTATTTTTCAATAAAACGCTCCGATGACTTTTTCGCGAAGCTCAACAGAACGTGAAAAACAGAGCGTTTTGCGAACCAGACGTTTAATACGG
>NZ_JBJQJE010000072.1:0-1902 GCF_046487585.1 Escherichia sp. WS1265 | reverse complement strand
TATGCTTCATCAGCAGCGTCAGTGCGGCCATCCGGCGATGGTTCATGATTTCATTGTCATCAACGACAGTGATATCAACCAGCGGAAACGGCTTTGTGTATATTTTAGCCGTAAGCGCCGGATTCTCAAAACAGTCCAGCCAGTTCATGCTGTACGGGTACGGGCTGCGCTCACCGTGATAGAACAGCACCGGAATGACCAGTGGCAACGTTTTGTGCTGCTCCAGATGTCTCTGCATAGCTGCCACACTGTAGCGTAACATGCGAAAAGGCATGTACAGATTTTCGGTGCTCTGGTGCTCGATGAGCGTATAAACATAACCATCTTCACCCCCGGTGGTTTTCACGCTCCAGAGGATATCGCTGGCGTACTGATGCAGGTCCGGCTCAACAAAGGTGGCGGGTTCCAGCTTAAGGGTGGACAGGTCGCACAACTGCCGGTACTCCGCAGGAAGATGCAGTTCCAGAAAATCCCTGGCGACGTCAGGGTTCGCCAGGAACGACCGGAACGCGGCATCATGCGGCGTGGGCGTCGTGGTGTTTTTCTTCTTACTCACGGTTCCTCCTGGTGAGATGTCTGAACGTATCCTGCCGCCTGCACAGGCAGACGGCAAGGGTTAATCAGTGACAGACCCGTTCAATTTCAAGCGCGCGGAGCAGGTGGCCCCATTCGCTGACTTTCATGGCGGGGATACGCACCCGCTTCTGCTCACTGCAGCGTCTGGCGATATGACCGCTCATCGCCAGGACGTCCGGGTTAATCTCATCCTGTGCCAGCTCCTGACGTCTGAAGCGGGTATGGCGGTGCAGGGGTTTATTCTCCCGCAGGCACTCTTCACGCAGACGCTTTACATACTCGGCGGTTGCGAAGATAATTGATGGTCTCACAAATATTTCTCCTTATGTTGTTGATGACTGCCGCTCTTCCTGGCGGGGAAGTAACGGCGGAGAGAGGCAGGGTTTATCGCCCTGCCTTTTTTCATTTCGGACAGCGACGCAGTGCCAGCGCGAGCGCTTTCATCTTCCAGCCTTCCGGCGTGCGGTACATCACCTTCCAGTAGCCGTCGATGAACACATAATGGAAGCGCACCTCTTCAGTGCTTTCAGTGGCAATAGCCTCCCTGAAAGAACGGTACTCACGCGCCTCACTGTCCATCCGGAAACCACTGTCACGTCCGTAATAAGCCGTCACACCGTCCACCGGGTTCTGAAGCGTATGCCCGGCGGGTTTGTCACAACGGGGACCGAGGCAACGGATATCACCGTGTTCAACCAGGGCTTCGGCCTGCTGACCGGTGGCATAGTGGGTATGCAGGATGCGACCGTTCCAGGTCGGCTCACCGTGCAGGTGGCAGTAAACGGTACGGAACACCCCGTCGCGGCAAAAAACGGAAATCGTGCTGCTGACTGTCATGAAAACGTCTCCTTCTGCTGAATCAGGTCGCCGGGCCGACCGGTTGCTCCCCGGAGGGGCGAAAGCCCCTTCTGCCGTCCACTTCTTCGGGGTTTCTCCCCGCAGTGGACCTTTCCGATGGGGCGTCCGTCACCACGTCACGGGGCAGCTGTCCGGGGGCGGACGCAAAATTTTTTGCCGGGTTTATGGCTAAAAATTTTGTGGACGGTATATCTTCCCCTGGACTGCTGAAACGGGATGTGGTTACTCCAGCCCCCGGAAAGTCCACAGCGGGAAACAGGCCGCAGGGGTGGCGGCGGAAGGGTTGACTGCGCCATCAGGCGCAGTTGCCTTACACACCGTCAGGTGTGCAGGGAGCGCCGTTTCCGGCGCGACAGGGGCGGCGCGACCGGAACGGTCGCTGCAAGCCTGGTTTTTCAGACATCGGACCGTAGCGGCAGCCCGAAACCGCGCCAGCGGGTTCGGCGGAGACTGGCGGGTGCGCCAGCA
>NZ_JBJQJE010000071.1:0-2007 GCF_046487585.1 Escherichia sp. WS1265 | reverse complement strand
TGTGATTACAATCGGTGGCGGCGGCACAGTTGGTGTGGCGGCCTCAGTCCGGAACAATTTGAAAACCAGAACCTCGCTTAGGCCTGTGTCCATATTACGTGGGTAGGATCAGAACTCCATCCAGTCGTTTGGGGTTGCTAATGACGTCCTGCATCCGCTTAATCTGGTCGGGCGTAGACATATAATCCCACAGGGTGAGCAGAACCTTTTTTGCGGCTACACTATTTCCCTGATCTGATACTAATGCCATATAGCCCCATAAACTATCCCTCAGCCAGACACCATCATAGTGGGTTTCTGCCGCTGTTTTGTCATCTTCGAAAGTAGAAGCAAGAATAAATGTTCCCCAGGGTTTCTCCGTCAACGTTAACTTTCGTGTGTTTTCTGTTAATGTTAACAACCCTTGAATTTCGTCTTTGGTATAGTGGCTCTTTATTTCATTTTTTAATTTGGCTGAGTGAATCAGAAGACGATAATTAGGGTACTTATCTGGATTTAACGATAAATAACTTTTATCTGTTGCTGCCCCGTGGAATTAAGAATGTTAAATACAGATTCACTCGTCACTTCTGCCCCTGTCGCCTGGCATGTGCCGCACGAAAATATACCAGCGAGCAGAAGAGTTAATGCAGATTTCCCTTTCATAAAATATTCCATCAATCGTTTGTTAAAAGCGTAGATAACCACTTATTTAACAACTTGAAAATAAGGTGTTTTACCTAGGTTGTTACAAAAGGATTGCATTGCGTAAACGCTTTTTATTTACAAAAAAATGGGGAAGTGTTACAGCGATTGCGAAAAGCCTGAAGCGATTGAATTAAGATAATATAGAAAATCAGATACAGCAAAAATGGCAGATTGATCAGGTGAAGATAAATTGGAGCGGGCGAAGGGAATCGAACCCTCGTATAGAGCTTGGGAAGCTCTCGTTCTACCATTGAACTACGCCCGCTTCGAGATGCGTAAGGCATTATAAACCTTACGCTCTCCTTAGCAAGTGCCGCGCTGCTGACTGCTGATTAATTCGCCATCAGCATTTTGGCTTGCTGCCCTGCGGCGGCAAGTAACGTAGCGGATCAATTGCCGTTGCACGGTAACGAATCTGGAAATGCAGGCGAACAGATGCCGCATCCGTGCTCCCCATAGTGGCGATTTTTTGCCCAGCCTTCACGCTTTGCCCATTATTTACCAGCATCGTGTCATTATGGGCGTAAGCCGTAATGTAATCTTCACTGTGTTTAATCATGATGAGATTACCGTAGCCACGCAGCTGGTTGCCCACATACACCACCTTTCCTGCACCCGCGGCGTAAATAGGTGTACCCCGTGGAGCTGAGATATCAATCCCTTTATTGCCGCCATCTGCTGTCGAATACGGCATGATAACTTTCCCTGTCGTTGGCCATAACCAACAACGTTGCCCTACTGGCGGCCAGGAAGATTTCGGTACCGCTGATGACGGTGTAACCGATGCGGTTTTGGTCGTTGATTTGGCGGTTGATTTACGTGTACTACTGCTACTTTTCGCCCCACCCAGTTTTAGTTTCTGACCAACTTCAATGGTGTAAGGGGGGGAAATGCCGTTCAGTCGCGCCAGTTCTTTTACGCTGGTTCCCGTGGTGCGCGAAATACGATATAGCGTATCCCCCCGTTTCACGGTGTAAACGGAGCCGGAATACGTTCCTGTATCGGATGATTTGCTACCCGAACAGCCCGCCAAAAGCAGTCCAACCGATAACAACATCACGATACCCAGAGATTTTTTATTCAGGCGTCCCGCACTCAAAATCTTTCCTCGCTTAAAAAACAAGACGCCTTATCATAGCAGCCAGCCTCTTGATACCCAATCTCTTGCTTCTGGAAAAACGTGGTAATAGAGAAAGAGGTTAATTTCATTGGTAATGACTCCAACTTATTGATAGTGTTTTATGTTCAGATAATGCCCGATGACTTTGTCATGCAGCTCCACCGATTTTGAGAACGACAGCGACTTCCGTCCCAGCCGTG
>NZ_JBJQJE010000070.1:0-2065 GCF_046487585.1 Escherichia sp. WS1265 | reverse complement strand
GACGACAGACCTGAGCAGACTGACAACAGGGACAATGAATGTTAACGCTGGCCATAAAGAATATCAAAAGCTCATATTATACATCTAATCCAACTTACTGGTGGCATCACCCTGTAAAGTACAGTTGTAAGTTTAAGGTGTTGGCAAATATATCGATGAACGATTTATTATTGCGGGTTATTTATGTCTTGTTCTCTTCTCTTCTAAGGAAAAGAAGAATCACATTTGCCTCAAATTTTGATAGAGATATTTATTTAAATTTAAATGCTTTGCACGAAGCTGTAAAAAAATCTGGCATTAAAACAAAAAACACAATTCTTTTTAGATGTCCAGATACGCTTTGGAACAGAATAAGAAGTTTGTTTGTTATCGCTCAGTCTAAAGTGCTCGTTGTTGACTGCTCTCATTATCTGGTGTCAAAAATTTTAATTTCTAAAAAAACAAAGATTGTCTATGTTGGTCATGGTGGCGGATGTCTAAAAAAAATGGGTTACTCACGTCCATCATATCGAAAAAGAACTCCAGATAAAGAAAAAAAACTTTATGGTCAGTATTCTTATGTGTTATCAACTACATCAATGTTTGATGAAAATATATGTATTAATTACAATGTAACACATAAGCAACTACTGAGGATCGGATTACCGAGAACTGATATTCTTTTTAGACGGGAGAATGATATTAAAAATCAATTAATCCATGAACGAATAATATTATTTGCCCCTAGTTATTCCTGGATCAATGGGACTCGAGGTTATCTATGGAATTTTGAGTTTTTTGATATTATTGCGCAGAGATTAGGGTACAAAGTCTGGTTTTCACCCCATCCGGATACACCTCCTTCTCAATCAATACCGTCGAATTGGTTTGATTGTTCACAAAAAAAATTATATGAGAAAATACATATACCTGTTGTCTTGGTTACTGATGTGTCATCAATAATGTTTGATTTTTGTATAACTTCAAAGCCCATCCTTATAGGTGATTTTTATGACAGTGATGCGGACACATGGATTCCCAAGACTGAGCTACCTGGGGTAAATATTTGTAAGGATTATGATGATATACATAGATTTTTATCTAATCTAACTCTGACCAAATCATCAAATGAACTTTTTCATCAGCAAATGGATCGCTGTGATGGAAATGCTTGCGATAATTTCGTTCGTTTTATAAAGAGAGAGCTATTGTGAAAACAGTTTTATTTCTAATGATGGGGGGGAGCGGAACAAGAATGGGGGGGGAGATTCCCAAACAGTTACTTGAGGTTAACAATACCCCCGTTTATCAATTTATTCTTAATCTATACAACATGCAGAATATAATTGATGAGGTCGTTCTTATTAGTAATAGTGATTGGACTGAACATGTAAAAAAACAGCTGAATAAAAAAGAATATAAATTCCCTATCAATATTATCGATGGCGGTAGAACTCGTGCGGAGTCCATTAAAAATGGAGTCCTTTTTTTGGATGAAAGAAAAAATGGATGGAATGGTATTGTTTTAATTCACGATGTAACTCACCCATATTTAGATGTGTCTGCTGTGAGTCAGCTTTTAAGTATTTTAGATAAAAGTTCGTCGGCAACGATAGTGACTCATATTTGGGATACGGTTTATGATTGTGATAATGAGTTCGTGAACAATACCCTAAAAAGAGAACGAATTGGTGTAGGTGCTTCCCCTGAAGGGTTTAGATTTGATTTTCTGAGGAAGATATTCACAGATAAAAATATGGACATTAACAAGTTTACTTGTGTTGGTAACCATGTGCAATCAATCGGCGAAAAATTGGCTATTGTTTGGAGCCCCGTTATTAATTTAAAAATAACATATCCAGATGATTTTGAAATATTTAAAGAGTCTCAGCAATATTTTAAAAAATAAATGCAGATGACTTTTTCGTGAAGCTCGCCAGAACGTGAAAAACAGAGTGTTTTGCAGGCCAGCACGCCTGTATGGTACGCGTACCATACAGGTGTGCTGCCGGGCTTTACTGCCAACGAAGCTCCATTGCTCATAGGGTTAGCAGATAAGCGCAACATCAGCATGTGCAACGGGTGA
>NZ_JBJQJE010000069.1:0-2095 GCF_046487585.1 Escherichia sp. WS1265 | reverse complement strand
ACCCAACCGGGCGTCAGATTATGGAAGTAGTAGATATTCGGATGACACACGCCCCAGGATACGGCGTGCCGGGTGAAGCCGGTCAGCCATTTCTGGTAGCTTTCGTGGAGCCATTCGTAGCGGGTCTGATACTGTTGTTTCATTTTCATATTCCTCACGGGGATATAACAGGCAGCAGAATGCCGCCGGCAGGCCGGGGATTACGTCTGCTGCGGGTGAACGGATAACGGTCAGAAATTACGGGCGGGGCTGTGCAATACGCGCCTGTAGCCAGGCTTCCACTTCACTTTTCAGCCAGCGGGAGCTGCGGCCCAGCTTGATGGGAGCCGGAAAGGCCCCATCCCTGATGAGCCTGTAAAACCACTTATCTGTCAGGCCGGTCAGTTGAGTGATAAATGCCATGTCGACCATCTGGTCATCCATCAGTGAAACTGGGGTAGCCATGAGAATGTTCCTCCGGATGTTGTTAAACCAGCCGGTGTGGTCATGAAAACAGCGCGCCACCTTCACCGGCATAACAACCGGGGAGAAACGTAAAAAATAATCGGGAATGTGACCGCCAGGAGATAAACGGGGAGGTTGCGGTGGCTGAGCCGTACCGGTATACCGGGTGGTTGTTGCGAAAAGATGCTTCCGCACGCACGCGCGATAAAGAGGGGATAGTTTTCGTGAGGACAGGGAGAGAAGCAGGCGTTCTGATAATTGCAGAGTTGTTTTCGGAGGTAGTTACAGTGAGTCAGCCCGTTCCTGGCGAGGAGGAGACTGATATCACCGATGGGATAAGGCTGTCTGATTGGTATTATAAATATAAGAAGTCATCAGAGAGTAACGTAAAGGATTTGCCAGAGTAAGCTAAGAGAGTAAATCTCTCCGGTAACAGAGCGCTGTGAATCGTTCATGTATCAGAGTGCAGATACATGAACGCTGATGCGTAAAATCAGCAGTGACACGCCAGCTCCCCCTGTGCCCATTCCTGTATAAGACATGAACTGAGCGTATTAATGCTCCTGCCCTGAGACTGAGCCGGTGAGTGAGGGGCTGAGAAATCCCTCTTGACACTGCTCTAAACCAGAAATACTTCCCCGGTTGTTGCGGTGCGTCCGGATCCCCGATAACGGAACACTAAGGCTGTATTGCGGGACACCAGGTAAGTGGCAGCCCGTAATACGTCAGGAGACGCGGGAAAAGTGAATTCCCACACGCGTTATAAACTTACCCTTGCGGAGCTGGAAGCCTTTAACTCTGCCGTTGACAACCGGCTGGCAGAACTGACAATGAACAAACTTTACGATCGCGCGCCGGCTTCCGTCTGGAAATACGTCACCTGAATATTGAAGCAGCGCTACGATGACTCCGGTGTTATCTGCACCGGAGGACCGGGAACATTAAGCGGTATAGCGACAACAAAGAATTCGAAATCAAAAGGGAATGGTGCCGGAGGCGTGGGCGGTAATAGGCTGATTTTCAGGTATTACCGGCTTACAACGTGTGGTTGATATTGAGGGGCTGTGAGTTTCGCGTATTTGTCAGAAACCCAGATGAGTTTTCCTGTATGGGACGAAATAAGGCAGCGGCAATCCCTGGAAAATTTAATATGGTATGAAGGAGAACCTGTCGGTTACGCTTAATATACACGGTACACTGTCAGCTCAGGGGATACATGAACCGTTATCTCACCAGCTACACAGTATACACACACTGACGCTGACAGTAGTCAGCAGGACCACAATAATCAGCGCCAGCAGTATGGTAACGATACGGTCTGTATTCCGGTAGTAGCCGAAGGGGTCGACAGAACCACAATACGGGCAACACACTGTATTATGAGTAATCGCGTTTCCACAGTCCCTGCACTTCTTTTTGCGTATCACCATCACTCCCTCCTCACAGCCTTACCCGTAACCGGTTTTTTACATTAAAAAACGACGCTGAAAATTCAACCGTCAGTCCGGAGACGACCGTTCGGGTTATCACAGAGTGCCTGAGACAGTGTCCTGCCGGAGGTCACTTCAGGGACTCTGCGTATTTTTTACGACGTGGCTATTCCGTATGAACCATACGGAGATTTAACCATGACCTACAAATACAACCCCTT
>NZ_JBJQJE010000068.1:0-2133 GCF_046487585.1 Escherichia sp. WS1265 | reverse complement strand
CGTCTGTGTTGCCTCTGTTGCCCGTACGGTTCTGCGTGCCGTCCGTGACACGGTGGTCTCTGTTGCCCGCGCTGTATGGAACTGGATTTTCTTCTGAACAGTCTGCCAGGGAAATGCCTGATAACATTACGTTAACCAACTGAAAACATGACACAAACCCCTCATACTCCTCCTGTTTCTCTTGCGTGACCGCCTTGTCGTTAATAGAATAAAACTATCGATAAAACAAATATCGATCGTTGCTATCGATCGTTTATAGTGGTTAATGGTCTGCGAAAAGGCAGCTGAATCTCTTCATCATGCAGAACGGAATTGCACACAACGGACTGATACTTCTCTGGCGGATGAGAGAGGGGAAGCATTTATGTCCGGGAAAAACCACTTTATCTGACCATGCTGTTTTGTACCTGCCGGTATCCACTTTTGTGGGTACCGGCTTTTTTATTCACCCTCTGTAAGGAAAAGCTGATGAAACGACATCTGAACACCAGCTACAGGCTGGTATGGAATCACATTACGGGCACCCTGGTGGTGGCTTCCGAACTGGCCCGCTCACGGGGAAAACGCGCCGGTGTGGCGGTTGTGCTGTCTCTTGCTGCTGTCACATCAGTCCCGGCACTGGCTGCTGACACGATTGTACAGGCGGGAGAAACCGTGAACGGCGGAACACTGACAAATCATGACAACCAGATTGTTCTCGGTACGGCCAACGGAATGACCATCAGTAGCGGTCTGGAGTATGGGCCGGATAACGAGGCCAATACCGGCGGGCAATGGATACAAAATGGCGGTATCGCCAACAACACTACTGTCACCGGTGGTGGTCTTCAGAGAGTGAATGCCGGAGGAAGCGTTTCAGACACGGTTATCAGTGCCGGAGGCGGACAGAGCCTTCAGGGGCAGGCAGTGAATACCACTCTGAACGGCGGTGAGCAGTGGGTACATGAAGGCGGGATTGCAACGGGTACCGTCATTAATGAGAAGGGCTGGCAGACCGTCAAATCCGGCGCAATGGCAACCGACACGGTTGTGAATACCGGCGCGGAAGGGGGACCAGATGCAGAAAATGGTGATACCGGGCAGTTTGTTCGCGGAAATGCCGTACGTACCACTATCAATGAAAATGGTCGTCAGATTGTGGCTGCTGAAGGAACAGCAAATACCACTGTGGTTTATGCCGGCGGCGACCAGACGGTACACGGGCATGCGCTGGATACCACACTGAATGGCGGTTACCAGTATGTGCACAACGGCGGTACGGCGTCTGGCACTGTTGTAAACAGTGACGGCTGGCAGATTATCAAGGAAGGTGGTCTGGCGGATTTCACCACCGTTAACCAGAAAGGCAAACTGCAGGTGAACGCCGGTGGTACCGCCACACATGTCACCCTGAAACAGGGTGGAGCACTGGTTACCAGTACTGCGGCAACGGTTCTTGGCAGCAACCGTCTGGGCAATTTCACGGTGGAAAACGGTAAGGCTGACGGAGTTGTTCTGGAGTCCGGCGGTCGCCTGGATGTACTGGAAGGCCATTCAGCGCAGAAAACACGGGTGGATGACGGCGGAACCCTGGCAGTGTCTGCCGGTGGTAAGGCAACAGGTGTCACCATGACATCCGGTGGTGCCCTGATTGCAGACAGTGGTGCCACTGTTGAGGGGACCAATGCCAGCGGTAAGTTCAGTATTGATGGCACATCCGGTCAGGCCAGCGGACTGCTGCTGGAAAATGGCGGCAGCTTTACGGTTAATGCCGGAGGACTGGCCAGCAACACCACTGTCGGACATCGTGGAACACTGACGCTGGCTGCCGGGGGAAGTCTGAGTGGCAGAACACAGCTCAGTAAAGGTGCCAGCATGGTACTGAATGGCGATGTGGTCAGTACCGGCGATATTGTTAACGCAGGGGAGATTCGCTTTGATAATCAGACGACACCGGATGCCGCGCTGAGCCGTGCTGTTGCAAAAGGCGACTCCCCGGTAACGTTCCATAAACTGACCACCAGTAACCTCACCGGTCAGGGTGGCACCATCAATATGCGTGTTCGCCTTGATGGCAGCAATACCTCTGACCAGCTGGTGATTAATGGTGGTCAGGCAACCGGCAAAACCTGGCTTGCGTTTACAAATGTCGGA
>NZ_JBJQJE010000067.1:0-2207 GCF_046487585.1 Escherichia sp. WS1265 | reverse complement strand
GTGTCAATGGGGTTGTGGTCTTTTTTGTGGGTTAAAGTGTGGGTGATTGTGTGGGCTGTGTGTTTTGAGTTGTGGGTGATTATGTGGGTCATTGTGTGGGCTGTATGCACGGCATTTTTTTGTTCTCCTAAAACACAGGCACGATAAGCGGCGTACACAAAACGGGGCGTTTCGCTCCGTCGCTTGTGCCAAAGGGGACACCCCTTTGCAACCCTGTGCGGTTCTACGAACCTGGTCAGGACTGCGCCCCGACACCCCGCCAACGCCTCACGGAACGCGAAAAAATTCCGCGTACCGTTCACCGTTCCCTGATTCGTCAAACAGAAAATCGCGGGGGCCCGCGCCTCCGGCGTGGGTTCCGATTTTGTGATTGACGACGGCACGGGAAAAACACTGGGGATGGTGGTTGGTGTCACGCAGTGAGACCAACCACCTGTAAGACGGTTTTTTTTGTTGTTCACAAAATCGGGGTGAAAGTCTGTGGATGAGATGGGTGTAAGTGGGTGGGGTTGGGTGTTTTGGGTTACTGAAAATCCCGCTCAAAATTCAAGCGAATCTCGCGCGCGATCCTTGTATTTATACTTAAGGGATAACTCTAGGATTCAAATTCGCCTCCAGCCCTTGTGCCGCAAGGCCTGAAGGGGGATTTGTCGGAAAATGGTTTTGGAGTTATTCTGTCGGGAGTGGTCGCATTAAAAGCGACCCCCGCAACGAGGGCAATCGTTCGGGGGTGTGACCACCTGTAGGAATTCGAATTGGTGATACGACTAACACAACAGGTGATATGGCAATGATAACACGTCAGATGAGCCATCGCCCACTATCGGGTGGTGCGCATGAAAAACCCTGATCTCCAGAACCTCACGGACTATTCCCCCTCAGATGCGCCCTGGGACGCTCACAGAAGCGTTTCTGATGACGTGGGAGGGATTTACCTGCTTGCAGCCGAATATGAGCGCTACGGGGCGCGTATGGCCCTCTGTGGTGGTTTACTGCGTTTCGGGTGGTCTACCCTCAAGGAAACCGGAGAAACGCGTCTGAGGCTGCGTGAGGCGCATTTCTGCCGTGTCCGGCATTGTCCTGTCTGCCAGTGGAGGCGCTCCCTGATGTGGCAAGCCCGTTTCTACCAGTCCCTGCCGCGTATCGTGGCGGATTATCCCGATGCCCGCTGGATGTTCCTGACTCTGACCGTGCGCAACTGTGCGATCGGGGAGCTGGGCGAGATGCTGAACCGGATGAATGCAGCTTTTCAGCGCATGAAGGTTCGCAAGGAGTTCCGGCCTGTGCAGGGCTGGATACGTACCACGGAAGTCACCCGCGGGAGCGACGGCAGCGCACACCCGCACTTCCACACCCTGATGATGGTGCCGCCTGGCATGCTAAATGGGAAAAGTTACGTCAGGCATGAACGCTGGGTTGAACTCTGGCGGGAGTGTCTGCGGGTCGATTATGACCCGAATGTTGATGTCCGGGCAGTGAAACCTCGTAAGCCGAAGGGCGGCGAATCGCTGGCCTGCGCGACCGCCGAACTGGTGCGCGGTGCGGTGGCCGAAACCCTGAAATATTCCACGAAGCCGGCTGACATGGTGGCCGATCCTGAATGGTTCCTCGAACTGACCCGCCAGACGCACAAGCGCCGCTTTGTGGCGACCGGCGGCGCACTCAAAGACGTGCTGAAACTCGATCAGGAAACTGACGCCGACATGGTGATCGGTGATGATATTTCCGAGGGCGACGATGACGGTTCACGAATCGCGTTCGAGTGGAAAACCGAGGTCAGAAAGTACCGTCGCTCACCGACGAAAGATAAAACTGAATCAGGCTAGCGGGGTGTCGGGGCGCAGCCCTGACCAGATGGCAATTGTGATAGCGTCGCGTGTGACGGTATTACAATTGCACATCCTGTCCCGAAAATTCCCGCCGTTTCTCGGTTTTTTGAGCGTCGCAGACCGCACGACAAACGAACCTAAGGTGAGTTTGTATAAGTGCGCACTTCGTGAGATTCCCTGACTGCCAGTTTGTCGATTGCGCGGAACGGCTGCGGCACGAAAACGGCAAAATGATTTACTCGCCGTTTGTGTGGGTTGTTTTGTGGGGTGTCAATGGGGTTGTGGTCTTTTTTGTGGGTTAAAGTGTGGGTGATTGTGTGGGCTGTGTGTTTTGAGTTGTGGGTGATTATGTGGGTCATTGTGTGGGCTGTATGCACG
>NZ_JBJQJE010000066.1:0-2212 GCF_046487585.1 Escherichia sp. WS1265 | reverse complement strand
GCATTATCCTCAGCATTATCCTCAGCCTTGCCAACTCGACACCAATGCAGGATAGACAATCCGATGTCAAATGTTAACACTCTGCGAGTGGTATATTTTCCCCGGATTATCGTCCTGAGCCTGCCGCTGGCTCTCTTTCTACCGCCTCGCTTTGCTCGTTGCTCAACGCCTCACAGACACGGATTAAAATCCGCATCCGTTCACCGTTTTTTAAAGTCCGTTAAAAGCATGATGCCATCTCCGAGAGTTAATCTCGTCAAATGCTAAATCGTGGGGGTCCCCTTTGGGGTTCCGATTTAGTGATTGACGACACCACCGATTAAAAAACTTATGCGGGGTGGATGGTTTCACGAAGTGAGGCCATCCACCTGTAAGACAGGGTTTTGTTTTTATTCCCTGTTTTGGTGATCGGGTGTGTGGAAAAGGTTGGGGTAAGCCGTTCGGGGGTGCTTGTTTTGGGGGGTTAAAATTGTGGTTATTTTTTGCGCAATTCTCGCGCGTGATCCTTGTATTTATACTTAAGGGATAAATGGCGGATATGAAATAGTGGTTTAGCCCAGTAATGACGAGGCTTTGAGTGGGTTTTGACAGGTCAAAGAAAATGGAGCAGAATTGAGGCGTTTTTAATCGGCGTTGGGGAGTGCGTCAACACTCCCCAACATTTCGAATGTGTCACCTCAGCGGCAAACTCTGGTGACATGTACTGGCTCGCAATGCACAGGTACGTGATGAATATACCACATCAAATCACAGCCTGCCCAGATCGGAGCAGGCTTAATGTCAGAAGATAAATTCCTTTCGGACTACAGCCCCCGTGATGCAGTTTGGGATACCCAGCGCACGCTTACCGATTCTGTCGGGGGTATCTACCAGACTGCTGCTGAATTCGAGCGCTATGCACTCCGTATGGCCTCCTGTAGCGGTTTGTTACGTTTTGGTTGGTCTACCATCATGGAAACCGGAGAAACGCGCCTACGGCTTCGTAGTGCGCAATTTTGCCGTGTCCGTCATTGCCCTGTCTGCCAGTGGAGAAGAACCCTCATGTGGCAAGCCCGTTTTTATCAGGCTCTACCGAAAATCGTTGTGGATTACCCGTCTTCCCGATGGTTGTTTCTGACGTTAACTGTCAGGAACTGCGAGATAGGTGAACTTGGAACAGTCCTTACAGCAATGAATGCGGCGTTTAAGCGAATGGAAAAGCGAAAGGAGCTATCACCTGTTCAGGGGTGGATCAGGGCTACGGAGGTGACGCGAGGTAAGGATGGCAGCGCACATCCGCATTTTCACTGTCTGCTGATGGTGCAACCTTCTTGGTTTAAAGGGAAGAACTACGTTAAGCACGAACGTTGGGTAGAACTCTGGCGCGATTGCTTGCGGGTGAACTATGAGCCGAATATCGATATTCGGGCAGTAAAAACTAAGACAGGTGAGGTTGTGGCCAACGTTGCCGAGCAACTGCAAAGCGCGGTTGCTGAAACGCTGAAATACTCCGTTAAACCGGAAGATATGGCAAACGATCCTGAGTGGTTTCTTGAGCTGACGCGGCAGCTTCACAAGCGCCGTTTTATCTCGACCGGTGGGGCGCTAAAAAACGTCCTCCAGTTGGATCGAGAAACCAATGAGGATCTTGTCATTGCCGACGATGTAGGGGATGGCACTGATGACGGGAAGCGGACGGCGTTTGTCTGGGATTCAGGTAAACGGCGTTACAAACGCGCCCCTGAGAAGGATAAATCGGATTAACGTATGAATATTAATATTGAATACCTGAATGGAAATAAGACTATTGGTTTATTTTTTTTAAGAAGTGAAGCGGTGATTCCTGACAGGTTTAAAAACCTTATTTTGCTTATTGATGGATTAAGTTTTGGCACATTTGGTTTTCATCCGCACGAAGGTTTTGAGGATGAATTAATTTTATATATTCAGAAAACAAACGAGAGGGTAAAAACTCTTTTTGTGAAAATAGATTTAAACGGTATCAAGTTTGGATTTTTAAGAACGCATTCTTAGTTCTGGAAAAGAGCCAGCGGCAGGCTGAGGTGATAGGTACGAGATTGCATGCAATCTCTAGTGCTCTGTCTATCCTGCATTATCCTCAGCATTATCCTCAGCATTATCCTCAGCCTTGCCAACTCGACACCAATGCAGGATAGACAATCCGATGTCAAATGTTAACACTCTGCGAGTGGTATATTTTCCCCGGATTATC
>NZ_JBJQJE010000065.1:0-2233 GCF_046487585.1 Escherichia sp. WS1265 | reverse complement strand
CAGTGGCAGAATGGCTTCAGGTCCAGCTTCCCCCATCACACCCGCGCCTTTTGCAAAAGCAAAAAACGTCGGACGGTTAACCACCGTGCCACTGTAGCGACTCAAATCAGCAGACTGATAAATCCCCCCATTGGCATTCAGGGAAAGGCTGCTGAGATCAAATCCCAGTACACTGCCAATCCCTTTTATCGATTTCATCATGGTTGCCTGCGCCAGGATTTTCGCCATATCTGACAGCACAGAAGAGGTGAAGGATTTGAAATTGAGTTTGCCGGTAGTGACAAAAGTTGCCAGGCCATTTCCCATGTTGCTGAAGGCTGACGAGAACACCTGTTCTGCTGTTCCTGCCGTATTATCTGCATCCACGGTAAAATCCTGAAATGCACGCAGGACTCCGTTTTTCCAGTTACCCTGCACAACTTCAAGCTGTTGCCAGTAACGGCGATTCTCATTCAGTTGTCGGTTCAGGCTCTCCGTCAGCGCCTGCTCGGCCTTTCTGTAGTCATCCGTGTTATATGTCCCTTTCTGCTCACTATCCCGCCTCAACTGCTCCAGCTGTTGCAGGTATTTCTGGCGAAGACTCAGTTGTACCTGATATCGCTGTCGCTGCTGATCACCCATACCCACCGTGGCGATATCCAGGTCATGTTGCTGACGCTGAGCGCGCTCTTCTTCAGTCAGTTGACTGGTCAGCTGAATTGTTTTTTTCTTCAGCTCGTTGAGTGCCGTCTGTTTCTGAAGCTCCTGCTGTTTTACATCCAGCAGCGTCAGTGCCTGAATCAGTTCATCTTTACGGGCCAGCACACTCTTTTCATCTGCCGTCAGTTTTTTCCCGTCCAGGTCGCTGATGCGCTGCTGCAGAGCCAGAAGCTGTTTATGCGCTTCTGTCATCCTTTCCGTGGCAATGCCTGCTGACTGTCTGGCAGCAGCAATCTGTCCTTCCACCTGTGCCTGTTGCTGACTGTACTGCAGCAATAACCGGGTGGCCTCATCATTACGGGTTTCGCGTGTTTTTTTCTTACCGGATGCCAGGGCTTTCTCGTAACGTTCATTTTCACGTTGTATCGCCGCATCCCTGACAGCCTGATCGGCGTACTGCATGGCATTAATACGCGCAATTTCACGCTGATGTCGTGCTGCTTCCGTTTCATTCATCCGGTTCAGTGCAGCATTTTCAGCATTACGGCGTTTCTGTTGCTCCTGATAATTCCGCTCTGCCTGCTCTTTTGCATCCTGCAAATCCTTCTGGCGTTTTTTCTCCTGAAGCTCGTTAAGACGCTGCTGATCGTACTCAACCTGAGAAGATGATGCCGTCCAGGGGAGTCTTTTCGCCCACGACACTTTCTCCTGTAAAGCGGAAATCTGTTCATCCAGCGAGTCTTCACGACCAATATTCATGGCCGCATCCCAGAAACGACTCCATAAATCAGACAGATACTTCAGCGTACTGCCCAGCGCATTGAGGTTATTATCAATATCCGCAGTACGCCGACCGGTTTCCTCTGCCAGTGCAGACATGGCTATCCGTGCCGCATCACTGGACCGCCCCTGTTCCCCAAGGACGCGTATCTGCTCAAGCTGAGTGGCAGTAAGAAAATGCAGCTCATTGTCCAGAGCCTTCGCGGCATTTACAGGATCATCCTTCAGCCGCTTAAACTGACTTATGGTATCGCTGACCGACTGGCCAACCGATCGCTCCATCTGTGCGGCAGCTCTCGCCACCATACCGATATCGTTTCCACGAAATGCACCACTCCCCACCACCTGAGCCAGCGCACCGGCTACAGCATGTTGCGTGATACCATTCCCGGAAATAGCACGACTGAGCGTCCACAGCTGCCCGGCAGTGACTCCGGCATAATGCCCCGTCAGCGACAGCTGGCGGTTAAATTCTTCCCCCTCCTTCTGACCGTCATACCAGGCTTTACCCAGACCATAGACAGCCGCGGCAATACCGCCAATAACCCCGCCAAGCATCATGCCTTTCGGTGACATCAATGTGTCTATCCACCCGGCACGGTTAGCCAGCGTTATTCCGGATCCCCTCAGCGCACCTAAATTTCCGCGGGCCAGTTCACCTATCAGAACGCCTATCTCCTGACGGGCCGCTGCACTTTTCAGCCCCAGCGAATGCGTGGCTTTTCCTGCCTGCTCCATTTTGCGGATATACACTTCTGCAGCACTGCTTACCCCCAGCTGGGCAGCCTTAGCACGAAGCAACTCAGAAGAAGAA
>NZ_JBJQJE010000064.1:0-2276 GCF_046487585.1 Escherichia sp. WS1265 | reverse complement strand
ATCAAAAAAGAATAAAACTCAGTCTTGGGGGACTCAGTCCGGTAGAATACCGGACTGAGCATCAAAAAGCCGGTTAACTGAAACTGTCCAGGTTTTGGGGTTCAGTTCAGTTTACGCCGCATCCGGCAACCTGACATAAATTATTTTCCCGCCTCCGGGTGCGTATCAAACGCCGCCATCACCATCGCTAACTCATCCACAGTAAAGCCATGTTTCGCATCATCTACGCCCAGACCAAACTGTTCCTGCATCACGGTATATAACGACGCCACATCTGGTAGATTTCGCTGCTCCACCGCGTGCCCATTTTCATAATGGGTAAAATGAAAATTGGTCAGCGTTAGCTTGCCACCGTCCGGCAAATGGCGGCACATCAGCAAATGATGGCGAAAATGCGACTGCGGCCAGTGCGCAGACCAGAAATTGCCCATTACATAATCGCTTTGTTGCTGCTCGCAGAGATCAAAACGGTACATCGACTGCCAGTGCTGATGATGATTAAACTGCAACACCCAATCATCACCCTCCTGTAACAACCGATACTCTCCGTGTGGCGTGATCTGCACGAGATCGGGAACTAAACGAATCGGCGCGGTTAGCGTCTGTCCACCGAAACCGACATCAGCAATCCATTTTTCCCCTTCCAGTTCCACCAACAACAAACGATGGGTGCGCGGCGGTAATGCTGGCGGATTTGATAACACTACGCGCCCTAACAAGCTGCGAACGTTAAACCCCAGCTCGCGTAACACCCGCTCAAACACGCCATTCTGCTCAAAACAGTAACCGCCACGACGGGCTGTCACCAGTTTCTCTTCCAGCGATTGATCATCAAGCTGTATTTCCCTTGGCAGCAAAACGTCGAGGTTTTCAAATGGAATGGTGCAATTGTGTTTCAGGTGCAATGCACGCAGCGTATCAACATTGACCGCAGCAGCTCCCGACCAGTTAATACGGGCAAAATAATGATTCAGAATGGGCGTCATCAGGCGTTTCCCTTAGTGGTTTTCTCAACTTATAACCTGGAATAGACGCCGCACCGGCTATTTTGTGCGATCGCGGACATGCATCACGTTCGCAAATCGCCAATCCCGTTAATTTCGTTACTTATAGCGTTACGAGCTACGCTTTTAAAACACCCTTCTTAGCGAGGCGATACCGTGAGCCGATTTATCCCCGTCGAATTACACCATGCCAGCCGTCTGTTAAATCATGGCCCAACTGTCTTGATCACCAGTTTCGATGAGCAATCCCAGCGGCGTAACATTATGGCAGCAGCCTGGTCAATGCCGGTGGAGTTTGAACCGCCACGCGTGGCGATTGTGGTAGATAAATCGACATGGACCAGGGAGTTGATTGAACGTAATGGTAAGTTTGGCATCGTTATCCCGGGTGTTGCAGCAACTAACTGGACGTGGGCGGTGGGAAGTGTGTCGGGGCGTGATGAAGATAAGTTTAATTGCTATGGTATTCCGGTTGTGAAAGGTCCGGTACTTGGTTTGCCTCTGGTCGAGGAAAAATGTCTGGCGTGGATGGAGTGCCGCTTGCTACCTGCGACTTCCGCGCAAGAAAAATACGACACGCTGTTTGGCGAGGTGGTATCAGCAGCGGCAGACGCACGGGTATTTGTCGAAGGCCGCTGGCAGTTTGATGATGATAAACTCAATACACTACATCACTTAGGTGCTGGCACGTTTGTTACCAGCGGCAAGCGAGTCACCGCGGGCTAAAGAATCATATGCAGCAACCAAGTTGCTTAAGCAATGTTTCAATATGAGTTAAAAGCATACTTTATTTACGATTGTATATTTTTAGTGAAGATTAATTTATCCTCACCAATATCATAGTAATTGCGTATTATAGCTTCATTGATAAAGCCCTGTTTTGTATAAAATGCGCGGGTGGCACTAAAATCGACATAGCTGGAGGTCTCTACTAAAAGTAGTCTTGCGTGATTGGGACAGGTCAAGAAAAAGCAGTTTTGCAGTTTTTTATTTCAGGGCACAGTTGCGAAAATTGAATACCGTATGGACTAATGTGAGAAAATTCCGAGGTATGACTGTTTTGATATAGTGGACAATCAAGCGTCTCGAATTAACAATGAATTTCAGGTGCCAAGCCTTACAATTTGTAGCATGACGGATATAGGACAACATTAGGAAATCGGGTAATGACTCCAACTTACTGATAGTGTTTTATGTTCAGATAATGCCCGATGACCTTGTCATGCAGCTCCACCGATTTTGAGAACGACAGTGACTTCCGTCCCAGCCTTG
>NZ_JBJQJE010000063.1:0-2405 GCF_046487585.1 Escherichia sp. WS1265 | reverse complement strand
TATGCTTCATCAGCAGCGTCAGTGCGGCCATCCGGCGATGGTTCATGATTTCATTGTCATCAACGACAGTGATATCAACCAGCGGAAACGGCTTTGTGTATATTTTAGCCGCAAGAGCCGGATTCTCAAAACAGCCCAGCCAGTTCATGCTGTACGGGTACGGGCTGCGCTCACCGTGATAGAACAGCACCGGAATGACCAGTGGCAATGTTTTGTGCTGCTCCAGATGTCTCTGCATCGCCGCCACACTGTAACGTAACATGCGAAAAGGCATGTACAGATTTTCGGTGCTCTGGTGCTCGATGAGCGTATAAACATAGCCGTCTTCACCCCCGGTGGTTTTCACGCTCCAGAGGATATCGCTGGCGTACTGATGCAGGTCCGGCTCTACAAAGGTGGCGGGTTCCAGCTTCAGCGTGGACAGGTCGCACAACTGCCGGTACTCCGCAGGAAGATGCAGTTCCAGAAAATCTCTGGCGACGTCGGGATTCGCCAGGAACGACCGGAAAGCGGCATCATGCGGCGTGGGCGTTGTGGTGTTTTTCTTCTTACTCACGGTTCCTCCATCAAATCAGCAGCATCGCAGCAATCATCGCCCAAATCCCCACAACCGAGAGGACAGCAATTGCGTTCAAAGCCATGACAACAATAGCCGCGTTCTGAGTCACGGCGTATTTCTTCAGCAATCTCTTCTGCGGAAAGGTAATCAAACTCCTCACGGGCCAGTTCCAGGACCAGTAGATGTTGTTCTGTCGGCAATGTGGCCACAAAATTATCAATAGCAGCACTCAAACGTCGCTGATATAGCTCATAAACAAGACCACAACGGGGCATTAGTTCTTCGGATAATAGTTCCAGTTTTGAGCGAATTCTGTCAGCGTTGAAAGTGACTTCATCAAAAGACATATGAAAAGCTTTGTCAGTATCAAAACAAGACTTCATTGTTATCTCCAGCCCTCCCGGGCCCTGAATGAAAGAGAATCTGTTTCCCTTTTCTGTTTTTTGTGGAGACACCATGCAACACAGACGTCGTGATGTTTTTCATCTTGCTCACGGTTCCTCCTGGTAAAGTACCTGAACACATCCTGCCACCTGCACAGGCAGACGGCAGGGGTTAATCAGTGACAGACCCGTTCAATTTCAAGCGCGCGGAGCAGGTGGCCCCATTCGCTGACTTTCATAGCGGGGATACGTACCCGCTTCTGCTCACTGCAGCGTCTGGCGATATGACCGCCCATCGCCAGGACGTCCGGGTTAATCTCATCCGGTGCCAGTTCCTGGCGTCTGAAGCGGGTATGGCGGTGCAGGGGTTTGTTCTCCCGCAGGCACTCTTCACGCAGACGCTTTACATACTCGGCGGTTGCGAAGATAATTGATGGTCTCATGGCATAATCTCCATAGTTAGTGAATGAGATGCCGGACTTCCGTACGGGGAAGCGCCAGCGGAGAAAGGCAGGGTTTATCGCCCTGCTTTTTTTCATTCCGGACAGCGACGCAGTGCCAGCGCGAGCGCTTTCATCTTCCAGCCTTCCGGCGTGCGGTACATCACCTTCCAGTAGCCGTCGATGAACACATAATGGAAGCGCACCTCTTCAGTGCTTTCAGTGGCAATAGCCTCCCTGAAAGAACGGTACTCACGCGCCTCACTGTCCATCCGGAAACCACTGTCACGTCCGTAATAAGCCGTCACACCGTCCACCGGGTTCTGAAGCGTATGCCCGGCGGGTTTGTCGCAACGGGGACCAAGGCAACGGATATCACCGTGTTCAACCAGGGCTTCGGCCTGCTGACCGGTGGCATAGTGGGTATGCAGGATGCGACCGTTCCAGGTCGGCTCACCGTGCAGGTGGCAGTAAACGGTACGGAACACCCCGTCGCGGCAAAAAACGGAAATCGTGCTGCTGACTGTCATGAAAACGTCTCCTTCTGCTGAATCAGGTCGCCGGGCCGACCGGTTGCTCCCCCGGAGGGGCGAAAGCCCCTTCTGCCGTCCACTTCTTCGGGGTTTCTCCCCGCAGTGGACCTTTCCGATGGGGCAGCGACAGCCACGGCACGGGGCAGTTGTCCGGGGGCAGACGCAAAAGTTTTTGACGCTTGCGGCAAAAAGTTTTGTGGCTGGTACATCTCTCCCCTGGACGGCTGAAACGTGTTGTGGCCGCTTCAGCCCCCGGAAAGTCCACAGCGGGGAAACAGGCCGCAGGGGGGGCGGCGGAAGGGCAGACAACTGCGCCATCAGGCGCAGTTTCCTTACACACCGTCAGGTGTGCAGGGAGCGCAGGTCACGGCGCGACAGAGGCGGCGCGACCGGAACGGTCGCTGCAAGCCTGGTTTTTCAGACATCGGACCGTAGCGGCAGCCCGAAACCGCGCCAGCGGGTTCGGCGGAGACTGGCGGGTGCGCCAGCA
>NZ_JBJQJE010000062.1:0-2473 GCF_046487585.1 Escherichia sp. WS1265 | reverse complement strand
CACCACCCCGTCAGTAGCTGAACAGGAGGGACAGCTGATAGAAACAGAAGCCACTGGAGCACCTCAAAAACACCATCATACACTAAATCAGTAAGTTGGCAGCATCACCTACTATCCCCTAAACGACTCATCAGCACAGTACTGATTATCCATGTTTCCTGTACGTCTGGGGCATGCTCCCAATAACCTTACCGAAGATGAACACCCGGTTCATCTCGTCTTTCTCGATCGGGTCCCACGGTGAGTAGCTCTTGTTATCAGAGATAACCAGCAGCTTATCCTTCATCATTTGCAGGCGCTTTACATGGGCGGTGTCGTCGTACAGAAACGCATAGATGCCATCACCGTCGAAAGATTTAACCGTGATATCAACGAACAGCAGATCACCTGGTTCGATCGTTCCTGACATGCTGTCACCACGCACGTTAATGATGCGGATATTTTCTGCCTTCCTACCATCGAACATGTGACGAGCATCGTCAAACGAGTACTCAACCGAGCGTAGAACTTCTACAAACTCACGGTTGATGACTCCCGGCCCGGCACTCACTTCTATATCAAGAACGTCAATCTTGAAGTATTTGGGATGGTTGGCAGTAGGCTTCCCTAATTGTTGACCGTCATTTCTCATCGGGCCTATGCCTGATGAGAGCCACTCTGTTCGAACACCCAATGCATTAGCTATTTCAACAATTTTTGTTGAGCCGCGCGCGTTGCCGCTTGTCAGTCTCCAGATTGTGGGTTGAGCTACGCCAGACGCCTTTGCAAGAGCGCCTTGAGACATTCCAGATTGTTCCATCGCTAGGTTTAAGCGATCAGCAAGAGTTTCTTTTTTCATAAGTTTTAATTTATACGCTTGCGTATTGATGGTCAAAACACGTTTTGCTATTGTTATGATTAATACGCATTGCTATTATTTATTCGTTGCAATACCAATAGGAATTGATAATGACAAATCAAACCATTCAACTCGCAATCAGTATTACAGGTAGTCAAAAACGACTGGCAGATCTATGCGGTGTAGCCCAACCCACTGTTTGGCGTTGGCTACACGGTGGCGGAATTGATGCCCGCTATGTAATGAAAATTGTCTCAGCCACTGGTGGAAAGATTAAACCAGCAGATATTCGTCCCGACCTCGCACCATTGTTTAACGCGAGTAATTCTGCCGCCTAAACTGCGGCGTTAACTGATAAGGCAATGACTATGCAACCACTTACATACCAACAGACTAGCGGATTTAGCCCGACTGCGGTGATAAATCGTTCTCAAACAAAACAAGCTCCAGGCCACGAAAAAATCCGTGATGCCGTCCGCGCCTGGTCGGCTGCAGATAATCAGGATGTTGTTGCCGCACTCATTGTGAATGAGTATCGGGAGCAGGGCGGCGGCACCATCGATTTCCCTGATGATGTCAGCCGTGCACGCCAGAAGCTGTTCCGCTTCCTCGATAACAAATTCGATTCTGAAAAATACCGAAATAACGTGCGTGAACTGACCCCGGCAATTCTGGCGGTACTACCGCTGGAATATCGCGGTTACCTGGTTGAGCAGGATAGCTTCATGGCTAGGTTGGCTGAAATGGAAAAGGAACTCAGTGAGGCAAAACAGGCTGTCATTCTCAACGCACCACGCCACCAGAAACTGAAGGAAATTAGTGAAGGTATTGTATCGATGTTTCGTGTGGACCCAGATCTGGCTGGTCCATTGATGGCGATGGTTACTACCATGCTGGGGGCGATATGACAGGTTCAGAAATGGCGAAAGCCGGTCTGCTGGAACAGAACCGACTTTCAGGTGCAAATCGTAACACACTCATTGCGGGAGGAATTATGGCAAACACTGCTGAGATATTCAATTTTCCAGTGCCGGATGCGGCACAAAAGGAGCCGCGCGTGGCAGATCTCGATGATGGTTATACGCGCATTGCAAATGAGTTGCTGGAAGCTGTGATGCTGGCCGGATTAACACAGCACCAGCTTCTGGTCTTCCTGGCTGTCATGCGCAAAACATATGGCTTTAATAAAAAACTGGATTGGGTGAGCAACGAGCAACTGTCCGGATTGACCGGGATATTACCGCACAAGTGTTCTGCTGCAAAAAGTGTTCTGGTAAAGCGTGGGATTTTGATTCAGAGCGGGCGGAATATCGGTATTAATAATGTGGTCAGTGAATGGTCAACATTACCCGAATCAGGTAAGAAAAATAAAGTTTACCTGAAAGAGGTAAATTTACCTGAATCAGGTAAGAAAAGTTTACCCAAATCAGGTAAAGGCGTTTACCCGAATCAGGTAAACACAAAAGACAAACTAACAAAAGACAATATAAAACCTTTTTCGTCCGAGAATTCTGGCGAATCCTCGTAAGCGTCGTCTCAGCACCGTCTGGCAGATCCTGAAATTCCTGAAAGAATAGTGGACACCAAATATGGTGGACGCTATCCATGAAATCATTAACCGCAGTGCGTAAAAAA
>NZ_JBJQJE010000061.1:0-2497 GCF_046487585.1 Escherichia sp. WS1265 | reverse complement strand
CGTCATAGCCGACTGGCCGATAAACCGGGTCGGCGAACTGCTCCCCTGGCGCGTAGCACTGCCGACTGAATAACACATCCCCGTCAATACGGTTCTTGCTGCACGCTTACGTTTTCTCAGTGAGAGCGTGATCCTGCGGTAGCCATAACGCCCTTTGTGATAGTGATAAATCTCTCTGATCTTGCCTTTCAGTCCGGCATGCCTGTCCACTCGCTTCAGGACATTCATATTGTGATACCACGTACTGCGAGACATACCCGCTGCACGCAGAAGATCACCGAGCGCATGCTTAAGCCTTAGCTCACTGATTATCCGGGCTTTCTGCCGTTTTTCTCGCTTTGAACTAAGGCCTTCAGCTTTTTTAGATAGGCATTCTCTGCGCGAAGGTAACGGAGTTCCGCCCGCAGTTCTTCGGGAGATAACTTTTCCAGTTCTGCATCGGTAAGTGGAGGTGTTTTTTGAGGTTTGTCATGTCCTTGCTCCGACCTTTTGGCTTTGCCATAAAAAACTGCACCTTAATCAGTTGGGTGTCCAACTTTTGGGGTGCAGTCTATCAGGAGGTGGGATTTTACTTTTTATATAAGCTTAATTAATATTCTGAAGAATGAAGTCTGCAACTCGATCCGATGCATTCCCATCATCGATAGCCCCTGCATTTTCTATAAATAAATTTACAAGTTCATTGAACTTGTTTTCATCGAAATTGCTAATGGAATCACAAAGCTCCTCTACATTCGACGAAAATGGGAAGGGCGTTGAGTCAATTGGAAAATACAGTTCCCGTTGACTAAGATATGAATCGACGTCGGATGCATAAATAAATCCAGGCCGTCTTAGAAGCAAAAAGTCGTAAATCCAACTTGAATAATCAGTAATCCCCGCAAAAGAAGCAACCATTAGCTCTTGAATATCTGGATAGCTCCCAGCATCAATAACTTTAGAACCATTCGAATAGTTAAATCGATTAGATAAATGAAAATGAACTCTGGTTATAACAACAAACTTTTTACCAAACCTCGTTTCAAACCGATTTATTATCTTGTCGAATTGTGTGAGATACATCGAGATATTATTTTTCTGCGTTGCTGTACCGTACAAATGCTCATCCCTAAAAGTAGGAGCGTAAAGAATAATCTCAGAGTCATCTGGAATCCCTAAAACACGTCGAACACGAGCACAAATATTTTCTTTTGTTTCGCTATCTGCAAAAAATATATCATTGCGAGGGTGTCCTAACATTTCAATTCTTGCAGTCGGCCAAACACTGCCCCGGTAAACTTCAGTCTCGAATTTGGAATTCGAAACCAAAAGATCTGTAGTACGGTCCGCCGCCGTACAAACCGATTCACTCCAAACATTGGTAAACTTTTTAATGCCCAGGGAACCGTGCCATGTTTGAACATAAATTTGTTTCTTCCGTTTTACAGGCATCGTAGCTCGTACATTGTTGTCCACCAAAACTTTAGCATTAGACATATAATACCAAGCGGCAAATGAGTTTTGTTGGATGACAGTAACTTCATCAGGGTAGTCTGAAAGATTAACTTTTTTCTTATTTGCAATCCAAATGATTTTTACATTTTTATTTTTTTCTTTTAACTTCCGGATCAGAGCTTCCGTCACATATTTTGGATTGCAAGTGTAGTGCTGCTGAAAAGATCGAAAAACAACTGTCTTGTTGGCTATAGGCAAGATCTGACAAAATTGTTTAAAACCAGACAGAAGTTTAGGTCGAACAAGCTCCGTGTATGCTAAGCGGCCTTTCCTTATAAAGAGACCTCTGCGTAAAATGCCAAAAAAAGAGAAATACGAATGATGAACTGCATAATTTGTCATATCTTTATAGCTTGTTCCAACTCGCAGGAACGAATTGAGAATCTCTTCACGCCCGTTGTTCTTAAAAATCTCAACAATCCTCAGCAGCCTTGTACACCCTTTTGAATTAATTTTAGTAGGAGATTCACAAACCATTACTTTTGTTTTGTTTTTGATTCTCTTATTTATCTCCATAAATGACGCATTATTAGGAGTGACAATCAAATCATATTTTTTTACAAGGTCGCGAATCTCTACTGACTCCCAGAAACTATGGCTATAAACTTCAGAACCAGGCACGGCAATATAAATGGCATTCTTTGCTAAAGGCGCTTTCGCCGAAAGCTTAAATTCAAGCACAACACTAGCCCCTTTCTCATGTTTACGGGCAAGTCTGTGTCCCTCTGCACTAACACCGATCTTGACAGGATAGTTGATTATAGCCTTCCTATCTTGGGCATTTTTAACTGGAACAACCTTGAAATACGGCCCAAAAATTTCTAATAGTTTTTTATCGAATTCATCGAAAGTTGCCTGTCGCCCTCGCACAAAAAGGAGGGGAGTATTTTTCTTTTTCTCAACGGCCACGCCATCTTTTGTCTGCTGCAGTTGTTCAGACAATACTTTCAGCATTTTTTTCTCAACGGCCACGCCATCTTTTGTCTGCTGCAGTTGTTCAGAC
>NZ_JBJQJE010000060.1:0-2533 GCF_046487585.1 Escherichia sp. WS1265 | reverse complement strand
AAGGGGTTGTATTTGTAGGTCATGGTTAAATCTCCGTATGGTTCATACGGAATAGCCACGTCGTAAAAAATACGCAGAGTCCCTGAAGTGACCTCCGGCAGGACACTGTCTTAGGCACTCTGTGATAACCCGAACGGTCGTCTCCGGACTGACGATTGAATTCCCGGCGTTGTTTTTTTTAATGTAAAAAACCGGTTACGGATAAGGCGTGGCGAGGGAGCTATCGTGATACGCAAAAAGAAGTGCAGTGACTGTGGTAACGCAATTACTCATAATACAGTTTGTTGCCCGTATTGTGGCGCTGTCGACCCCTTCGGTTATTACCGGAAGACCGATCGTCTGCTCTGTTTACTGACGTTACTGCTGGTGCTGATTCTGGTTACCGTTTCAGGCGTCAGTGTATTTGTACTGTTGCAGTAGGTTACAGGGGAGGGATTATCAGGAATCGGCGGGGCAGAGCGACCCGCTGCGTTTGTTGTGCCAGACAGTAACGCACCGGCTCCCTGCAAAATGGTACCTGAATCAATCACAGTCAGGTATTCCGCCAATCCGTGATCGAATCGAGCGGAATACTCAGCCCCGACAAATACGAGTCCCCTTCAGAAGATACAGGCCGGTAATGCCTGAACGCCTGCCCCTCTGTACACCATTCCCTTTTGATTTCAAATTATTTGTTGTCGCTATACCGCTTAACGCTCCCGGTATTATCCTGGTTCCCGACAACAGCTTTGCGACAAAAAGAATCGCACAGAGCAGATAACACCTGGTGCAACTCCGCTGTGATTACCGAACGTTCAGGTGACATATTTCCAGACAGAAGCCGGAACGCGATCGTAAAGTTTGTTCATGGTTAGTTCTGCCAGCCGGTGATCGACCGCAGAGTTGAAGGCTTCCAGCTCCGCAGGAGTAAGTTTATAACGTGTGTGGGAAATCACTTTTTCCAGTGTCTCCCGGGATGAACAACGACGGAACTGATACAGCCAGTCTTCTTTGGTTTTAACTTCCATTAGCCTCTCATTACTTTATGCTGCGGTTAACAGGATGCTGTCAGCATACCGCACCAGCCTGGCATTCTGGTACCCTCCCCAAACTCATTACTCCCGTGCCACCACTTAACCGGTCTCTCAGACTGTCACTCACCAGGTCGGATACGTTTACCGCTCAGACGGATGCTTAATGCACTCTGTTCACGTGTGTTGCAGGTACGTTTTATATACGCAGGTTATACGACAGCTATCCGAGATAACCCTGTGGGTACAACGCAATCTGTTGCTACTGCGTTCTCATGCCCACTGATCGTACTCACAGTGTTTATTTCACATATATGAACTCATGTATTTGATCTCATGTGTTTCATGTGTTTGATCTCTCTCTTATATATTTAATACCAATCAGACAGTCTTATCCCATCGGTGATACCTGTCGCCTGCCCGCCGGACACGGGCTGCCCCACCGTAACCGCCCCGTAAATAACTCTGCAATTATCAGAACGACGGCTCTTCCCCTCATCCTCCCGAAAAGCATCCCTTCTCTGTCGTGCGTACGCGCGGGAAGCATCGTTTCGCGGTAGCCACCGGGTATCTCAGCATCATGCCCCCTGTTTATCTCCCGGCAGGAATATTCCCCTACTCATTTTTTACGTTTCTCCCCGGTTGTTATGCCGGTGAAGGTGGTGCGTTGTTTTCATCACCAACGCCGGTTGAGATTAACAACATCCGGAGGAACATTTTCATGATCACCCCAGTTTCGCTGATGGATGACCAGATGGTCGACATGGCATTTATCACTCAACTGACCGGCTTAACCGATAAGTGGTTTTACAAACTCATCAAGGATGGTGACTTTCCTGCGCTCATCAAAATGGGCCGCAGCTCCCGATGGCTGAAAAGCGAAGTGGAAGCCTGGCTGCAGGCGCGTATTGCACAATCCCGTCCGTAATTCTTAACCGTTCATCTGCAGCAGACGCAGTCTCCGGCCTGCCGGCGGCATTCTGCTGCCTGTTATCCCCCGTGAGGAATATGAAAATGAAACCACAGTATCAGACCCGTTACGAGCTGCTCCACGAAAGCTACCAGAAATGGCTGACCGGCTTCACCCGGCACGCCGTATCCTGGGGCGTGTGTCATCCGAATATCTACTACTTCCATAATCTGACGCCCGGTTGGGTGTCATTCAATGGTGAAAAACCGGAGATTGCCATCGTACCCCAGAGCCTGCACCGGCTGATTTATGGCCCTGACAAACGGGCCACGCCGCCCCTGGATGATGATCTGATTGTGAATTTATGCACCAGTGAACATCTGCTGGTTCATCATCCGATGCTGGAAGGCATTCTCCTGTCTGAATGTGAACGTCTGAGGCAGCGTTCTCTGGCAAATAAACTGATCAGCCTCTTCCGTCAGTTTGGTGGCACGGAGTTGCACCTCAAACTGGTCTGGCTTTGCTGGCTTGATTTAATGACCGGAAACAGCCTTGAAGACTGGAAAGAGAACCTGAAACGGAAATCAGAAAAAGAGCTGGAGGAATGGATCAT
>NZ_JBJQJE010000059.1:0-2685 GCF_046487585.1 Escherichia sp. WS1265 | reverse complement strand
CAGATTCTCTCCTGTTGAGGATGAAACCATCAGGAAAAAAGCTGAAGATTCCGGACTTACTGTATCTGCTTACATCCGAAATGCAGCACTGAATAAGCGAATTAACTCCCGTACAGATGATGCTTTTCTGAAGGAGTTAATGAGACAGGGAAGGATGCAGAAGCATCTGTTTGTTCAGGGAAAAAGAACCGGTGACAAGGAATACGCAGAAGTGCTTGTTGCCATAACCGAACTTACAAATACATTGCGTAAACAGTTAATGGAAGGTTGAGGATTCTCCGGTGAATGCAGTCATTCCGAAAAAGAGAAGGGACGGCAAGTCTTCGTTCGAAGACCTGGTATCCTACGTCTCTGTCCGGGATGACATGACCGATGAGGAACTGGATTTATCTTCTTCTTCGCAGGCTGAACAACCGCACCGAAGCCGTTTCAGTCGCCTTGTTGATTATGCGACACGTCTTCGAAATGAGTCATTCGTGGCGCTGGTTGATGTCATGAAGGACGGCTGCGAATGGGTCAACTTTTATGGTGTCACCTGCTTTCATAACTGTACTTCTCTTGAAACTGCCGCTGCAGATATGGAGTACATTGCCCGGCAGGCACACTATGCAAAAGATGACACTGATCCTGTTTTTCACTACATCCTTTCCTGGCAGTCACATGAAAGCCCGCGTCCGGAACAGATTTATGACAGTGTACGTCATACGCTGAAATCACTCGGCCTTGCCGATCATCAGTATGTCTCTGCCGTGCATACTGATACAGATAATCTGCACGTCCATGTGGCTGTTAACCGGGTACACCCTGAAACGGGTTATCTGAACCGGTTATCCTGGAGTCAGGAAAAACTCAGTCGTGCCTGCCGTGAGCTTGAACTGAAGCATGGTTTTGCTCCGGATAACGGTTGCTGGGTCCATGCACCGGGAAATCGTATCGTTCGCAAAACCGCCGTTGAACGTGATCGCCAGAACGCGTGGACACGCGGGAAAAAACAAACTTTTCGCGAGTATGTCGCGCAGACAGCGGTCGCTGGTTTACGCAGTGAACCTGTAAATGACTGGTTATCCCTGCATCGTCGTCTTGCGGAAGATGGTCTGTACCTGTCTCAGATGGACGGAAAATTTCTGGTGATGGATGGCTGGGAGCGCAACAGGGAAGGTGTACAGCTTGACTCGTTTGGTCCCTCCTGGTGTGCAGAAAAACTCATGAAAAAAATGGGTGACTACACGCCAGTACCAAAAGACATTTTCAGCCAGGTGGAAGCACCAGGACGCTATAATCCGGACTTCATTGCCGCTGATGTTCGCCCGGAAAAAATCGCTGAAACAGAAAGTCTGCAGCAGTATGCCTGTCGTCATCTTGGAGAACGTCTGCCGGAAATGGCACGGGAAGGACGGCTGGAAAACTGCCAGGCTATTCACCGCACACTGGCTGAAGCGGGATTATGGATGCGTGTTCAGCATGGTCACCTGGTTATCTGTGACGGTTATGATCATAACCAGACTCCCGTTCGTGCTGACAGCGTATGGTCGCTGCTGACGCTCGACAATGTGAATCAACTCGATGGTGGCTGGCAGCCTGTACCAACAGATATTTTCCGCCAGGTTACGCCAACAGAACGCTTCCGTGGTCGTCGTATGGAGAGCTGTCCTGCGACCGATAAAGAATGGCACCGTATGCGTACAGGCACGGGGCCGCAGGGGGCTATCAAACGCGAACTGTTTTCTGACAAAGAAAGTCTGTGGGGATACAGCATCAGCCATTGTAGCCCTCAGATTGAAGAAATGATCACACAGGGTGAGTTTACCTGGCAGCGTTGTCATGAGCTGTTTGCACAACAGGGACTGATGCTACAGAAACAACATCACGGGCTTGTTGTCGTTGATGCCTTTAATCATGAGCAAACGCCGGTGAAGGCCAGCAGCATTCATCCTGATCTGACACTGGGGCGTGCAGAGCCACAGGCCGGACCTTTTGTGAGTGCCCCAGCAGATTTGTTTGACAGGGTGCAACCTGAAAGTCGCTATAACCCGGAGCTGGCTGTCAGTGACAGGTACGGGGTCAGCAGTAAACGTGACCCAATGCTGCGCCAGCAGCGACGTGAAGCCAGAGCTGAGGCCCGTGCTGACCTGCGTGCCCGCTATCTGGCATGGCGTGAACAATGGCGTAAACCAGATCTGCGTTATGGGGAACGTTGTCGGGAAATTCATCAGGCATGCCGTCTGCGGAAGTCACACATTCGTGCGCAGTACGATGATCCGGCATTACGTAAGCTGCATTATCACATTGCAGAAGTTCAGCGAATGCAGGCATTGATCAGGCTGAAAGAAGACATCAGGGATGAGCGACAGAAACTTATTGCTGATGGGAAATGGTATCCACCCTCTTACCGTCAGTGGGTCGAAATTCAGGCTGCTCAGGGAGACAGGGCTGCTGTATCGCAGCTGAGAGGCTGGGATTATCGCGATCGCCGTAAAGACAGGTCACGCACAACGACGACAGACCGCTGTGTCGTGCTTTGTGAACCGGGCGGAACGCCGGTATACGGTAATACCGGTGATCTCGAGGCCCGTCTGCAGAAGAACGGGAGTGTTCGTTTCCGTGACCGTCGGACGGGAGAGTTTGTCTGTACGGATTATGGTGACAGGGTTGTTTTCCGTAATCACCATGACCGCAATGCGCTGG
>NZ_JBJQJE010000058.1:0-2737 GCF_046487585.1 Escherichia sp. WS1265 | reverse complement strand
CCTCAAACTGGTCTGGCTTTGCTGGCTTGATTTAATGACCGGAAACAGCCTTGAAGACTGGAAAGAGAACCTGAAACGGAAATCAGAAAAAGAGCTGGAGGAATGGATCATCAACCGTCAGAGGCAGAGCGCAGCACTGACGGATCTGATGGATCAGTACGTGCTCCTGGCATACCGCACAACGGTTGACGATAGCCGCAACTGATGCCGGTTGCTTCCGGAAGGTGTGACAAAATACGGAAATGATGATGCTCCCGGCCCCCATGCTCACCTGCAGAGCGTGTTCGTCGTCATCATACTGAGCCATGACGGGCGTCTTAAGGGCATCCTGTCATTGCTGAGCAGGCAACACCACCAGAGGAGCCACGGACAGGGATGTTCTTTACAGCCCGATACACGCCAGGTTCTCAGCAGACTGAATGTGCAGGTGCGGTTATTCACCAGAAATGGCATGCTGCGGTACATACCCATCCTGGTGACAATATGTACGTGGCGACAGCGATCCCGGCACTGTGGAAGAGACTCACTCAGCCTGCAGGATATTCTTTCCGGCATCCGGGAATGTCCGCCTGAATGCAAACAGGATGATATTTGAATCCGTAATACTGTTCTTTCATCATAAATAATTTATGCAGATACAGTTAACCGTTACAGTAGCCGGTTTGTTTTACCGGGAAATAATATCCGTCAGACTGATGCCGGAACATATCTGAAACACGTTATGATGTTTTGTTATCAGAAATGTTGTATATTCTTATCCGTGGCGACAGTTTAATGCCCTCTGGTATCACCTGATAATGTATATCCTGCGATGATTCGTTATATTTACGGGACACGCCTCTTTTCATTGTGCTCCTTTTCAGACTTCATTTTCCGTAAGTGTTCCCCGGCATAAAGGAGGTACCTTTCTGGCGTTTATAACTCTCTTTATCGGTGACGCCGGTAATACAGGGAATACCACACCGACAAACGAGGTATTAACAGACGATATTTCAGTGTCCATAATTTTTCTGTCCGGTTAAATAACGTCAGTCTGCTGCCCTCTGACTGTAATCATCAAAGCCGGAATGCATACCGGGTTACAACGTAAAAAAAGTGATGCTGGCCCCCGGTGCAGCTGGCGGGCGAAACATGTTTACCTTTCAATACCCCCTGTCTGCAGTCTCCACTCTTCCATCCTCTTAAGCTACGTCGGCCACATGAGTGCACTTCCATGATAACAGGTATTCCTGTAAGCATAACGAAGCCGGTTACCTTCCCTTCCTCCTGCATTTCCTGTCAGAATGACTGTACAGCGCGCAGATTGCCTTTTTATTGACCACCTTAATATACCATTATAAACTTCTTTTTATCATATTATTATCACCTTATTATGTTTAATTTTTAAGCAACCGGAGAAAGAGGATGGTTCAGAAAATTTTGTCGGATAAGGTTATGAATGAAAGAACAAATGCGTATTACTCTTATTATCTTGGAGAGCGTAATATCTCCGTACTGCCCCTTAATGTTTATGATCCCCCGGAACGTTTTATCGCTTACATAAAAAAAAACAGAGAAAATCTGAACATCACACTTTCAGATTTTGAACTTGAACAAATAATTTCTGGTATGCGTCTGAAGGCCCTGGCCTTCCTGGTCCCCCTGGAAAAAATATCCTGGATCGCGGGCAGTGAACGCGCATGCTTATTTTCCTGGTATCTGTTGATGCAGTTTATCCAGAATAACAGGGCAAAAATAAGCGCAGACTTGCTTCAAAAGAATAAACTGTATCTTAAAGAAGAGTATCTGGAAGGGAATGCCTTCCCGTCGGACTCATCGACACAGTTCAGACAAATACTCAGAGTTCTCGATATTCTTTCTGATAAGAATTTGCGGGATGAGTGGATAATCCAGACCAAAGACAGATGGATGCGGGCATTTAAATCAAAGAGTCCTTTCAGTTACCTCCTCCCGGAGAACGAACATGAATGCATATGGACATGGAATTATTTGAAGGGAAAAAATATTGCACTGGAAAAACTGGCCAGTTTTCCTGGTTCTGCTGATATTTACCACGCAATTCACCTTTCATTTGACATATGGGTTACCTGTCCACTCACCTCACCTGACGATATAAAAAATTTCAGAAACAGTTTCAATAAGGCCAAGGCGCAGCGCAAGTACAAAAAAATGCAGGAAGATAAAGTCAATGTACAGTTTTTTCTTGACGCAGAAACCAGGGCGCAGCTCAAAGAATTATCGAGGGTCAGAAGACTCAGTACCGGCGAAATGCTGCATGACCTGATTGTTGAAGAGTATAAAAGGTACCGACATTCCAGATAATTTCAGACATATATTATCTCCGTGAGTCCCCCGCCACCTTTCCGGTGTGCGGGGGTTTTGTCTTTTTTCACCGGGAATACATGTATGAATCCGTCTGATGCCATTGAGGCAATTGAAAAACCGCTCTCCTCCCTGCCTTACTCACTTTCCCGTCACATCCTGGAACATCTGCGCAAACTCACCAGTCACGAACCCGTGATTGGCATTATGGGTAAAAGCGGGGCCGGTAAATCCTCACTCTGTAATGCACTGTTTCAGGGGGAGGTCACCCCGGTCAGTGATGTTCACGCCGGCCCCCGGGAAGTGCAGCGCTTCCGTCTGAGTGGCCATGGTCACAGCATGGTTATCACTGACCTGCCCGGGGTGGGCGAGAGCCGGGACAGGGATGCAGAGTATGAAGCCCTGTACCGTGACA
>NZ_JBJQJE010000057.1:0-2808 GCF_046487585.1 Escherichia sp. WS1265 | reverse complement strand
CTGACCAGATGGCAATTGTAATAGCGTCGCGTGTGACGGTATTACAATTGCACATCCTGTCCCGTTTTTCAGGCCATTATAGCCTGTTATTTTTGTGCATCATAGTCTTATGCAGACGGCAGAGGCAGGGCGCAGCCCTGCCAGGAGTCAGTTTTTGATGATAAAATCAGACTTCAACATGAAACGGAGAGACAGTGCCAATGGCTTCTAAAAAATTTTACTCAGATGATGACATCCAGCTGGCAAAAGCTGCTTTATCGGAATTGCCAGATCTCACCGCTCAACGGAAAACATTGCGTGATTTTCTTGATGCCATTCGTGATGACATCATTGTCCTGGTAAGGACTAAGGGTTATACACTGGCAGATGTTCGTGACACGCTCAAAAATGCAGGGTATGAAGTAGGAGAGAAGGCACTTCGTGACATTATTCGGGAAGCAGAATCGAAAAAACTATCCCGCCGTTCTTCCTCTAAAACAGCACCTAAAAAGACAGATTCAGGCAGGAAAGATGGCATCGATATGAACAACAATTGATGTGACAATGTCACATCGTGTTCTGAGATTATGATGATTACAGAAAAAAAAGCCCCGGCATAAATACCAGGGCTTTTCTGTTTAATCAGACTCGTGGCGGCAATGCACCAGGATAATGCCGTGCAATAATATCATTCAGTTTTTCAACAAGGTCAGGACGCTTAAAGACAATGTGTACGGTCCCTTTCTGGTAGCCACGCACCGTAAAATATTCCCCTTCTAATAGCTTACCGACATTGTCGCCGTTCCCGAGAAATTCACCATACTGCGCCCCGATGCTGTTCCTGAAGTCAGGAACGTTGCGCGCCTCCAGCAGATAAAACGGACGTACCAGGTCATCCAGTGCCTCCCGTCCGCTGCAGTCCAGCGTCACACGCCCGTTACTCCAGCGGTACAGCAGGTTTTCAATAATGATTTTCTTACCCAGACGGCAGGGATTATTGGTTCTGTAATCCCATGACAATTTCCGGTAGACATCAATCAGTCCCTGTTCAAATGTCTGCATCTTGCTGGCATTCAGATGGCGGAATGTTGCCAGTACATTGTCCAGGGTGATTTCAGGACAGGTGTCGCTCATCAGCTGGCTGTTCCACTCATCACGCTGGCATGAACTCATGAAGGTGTACATGCCAGTATCCGTCATCAGGCGATCCCAGATTTTCCGATCGGCAAGACGGGTGATATTCTTTTTTGCTTCTTCCGGTTTATCCATGCATCGAACGGAGTCAGTCACGCAGTCTTCAAACCCGTAAAGAAAAATATCACCTGACGCATCGAGCAGAATCTTGCGCGCTGTCGCCAGGCATTCCATCGCCTGCATGAACAGTGCAATACCTTCGTTACGCTGCGCGATGATGCGGTCGATAGCCACAGACGGAATAACATCTGTCGTGCCGGCAGTATTCAGGTCAGCAGTGGGTAAAGTCTGATTCATCACATTGTCTCCTCATCGTCACGACTGCCGGGTCAGCCAGGTCATTTCCCGGAGGAGCGAAGCTCCTTCTGCCGTCCGGGTCTTCGGGGATTTCCCCGCAGTGGACCTTTCCGACGGGGGACGCTCACCACGTCACGGGGCAGTTGTCCGGGGGCAGACGCAAAAGTTTTTGACGCCTGCGGCAAAAAGTTTTGTGGCTGGTACATCTCTCCCCTGGACGACTGAAACGGGATGTGGTCATGTATGTACCCCCGGAAAGTCCGTCTGCGGAGAACAGGCCGCAGTGCGGCGGCAGACAGGCAGAGACAGCTGCGCCATCAGGCGCAGTGGCCTTACACACCGTAAGGTGTGCAGGGAGCGCCGCATCCGGCGTGACTGAAGAAAAACGACGGCACAACAATGGCATGTGGTGGTCACTGGCGCACCACTCCCGCACAGGTGAAAACAGAGAAAACCGCACGACATCCACAATCAAAAAAAGTGAAGTTTCTTCACTTTTTCACACTTATTTTTCGCGCTGATTTGGTGATTATGGTGATAAAATAAAGTGAAGTTTTTTCACTTTTTCAAAGGTATTTTATGACCGGCTGGGAACTGCGAATCTGGCGAAAAAGCATGCTCTGGTCACGCGAAAAAGCGGCCAGAGAATTTGGCGTGACACAGAGAACATGGCACGCCTGGGAAAATGCGGAACAGGTGGACGTCACCGTCTGGAGGACCACCCAGGCACTTTCAGTCCGTGACCTGCTGCCTCACATGCAGGGGATGCGTAAGGCAGATATCATCAGGCGACTGGAAAATGAACTGGGGGAAACGGCAGGGAATGTGTGAGCGTGATTCACAGCCTGGCTGAATGCCAGGCTACTGCTCATCAGGAAACAGCTTTTTCAGTTCTTCACCGGAAAGTCCCGTGACCTCCTGAATCCGTTCCGGCGGCCAGCCTATATCCCGAAGCCGGCAGGCTATTTCCCGCGCCACTTCTAGAGCCCCTTGTTTAAAACCCTCGTCGAAACCTTTCTGTATAAGACGTTCTGCAATCGTCATGATGTTTGCTCTGCTCCTGCTGACAAAAAAGCCCGGCATTTTGCCGGGCTTTGTGGTTCTCATCAGTGAGTGATTTTCTTCAGTTCGTCATCGGAAAGTCCGGTAGCCTGCTTAATCTGCTCCGGCGTCATCCCCATTTTCTGAAGCTGGCACGCAATAGCCAGGGCTTTTTCAAGCGCTCCTTCCTGGCGACCTTTTTGCTCAAGACGTTCTGCGATAGTCATCAGTTTATCCTCATGCTGCGGCAGACGCTCAGCCAGCGCCCGCATAAATTCCGGTGATACAGAGTCCCCT
>NZ_JBJQJE010000056.1:0-2809 GCF_046487585.1 Escherichia sp. WS1265 | reverse complement strand
AGGGGACTCTGTATCACCGGAATTTATGCGGGCGCTGGCTGAGCGTCTGCCGCAGCATGAGGATAAACTGATGACTATCGCAGAACGTCTTGAGCAAAAAGGTCGCCAGGAGGGCAGGATGGAAGGTGCGCTTGAAAAAGCCCTGGCTATTGCGTGCCAGCTTCAGAAAATGGGGATGACGCCGGAGCAGATTAAGCAGGCTACCGGACTTTCCGATGACGAACTGAAGAAAATCATTCACTGATGAGAACCTCACAGCCCGGCAAAATGCCGGGCTTTTTTGTCAGCAGGAGCAGAGCAAACAGCATGACGATTGCAGAACGTCTTATACAGAAAGGTTTTGAAAAAGGTGCTCTTGAAGTGGCGCGGGAAATAGCCTGCCGGCTTTGGAATATGGGCTGGCCGCCGGAACGGATTCAGGAGGCAACCGGACTTTCCGGTGAAGAACTGAAAAAACTGTTTCCTGATGAGCAGTAGCCTGGCATTCTGCCAGGCTGTGAATCACGCTTACACATTCCCTGCCGTTTCCCCCAGTTCATTTTCCAGTCGCCTGATGATATCTGCCTTACGCATCCCCTGCATGTGAGGCAGCAGGTCACGGACTGAAAGTGCCTGGGTGGTCCTCCAGACGGTGACGTCCACCTGTTCCGCATTTTCCCAGGCGTGCCATGTTCTCTGCGTCACGCCAAATTCTCTGGCCGCTTTTTCGCGTGACCAGAGCATGCTTTTTCGCCAGATTCGCAGTTCCCAGCCGGTCATAAAACACCTTTGAAAAAGTGAAAAAACTTCACTTTATTTTATCATCACAATTGCCAAGTCAGCGCGATAAATAAGTGTAAAAAAGTGAAGAAATTTCACTTTTTTTGCTTGTAAATGTCGTGCGGTTTTCTCTGTTTTCACCTGTGCGGGAGTGGTGTGCCAGTGACCACCACATGCCATTGTTGTGCCGTCGTTTTTCTTCAGTCGCGCCGTATGCGGCGCTCCCTGCACACCTTACGGTGTGTAAGGCCACTGCGCCTGATGGCGCAGCTGTCTCTGCCTGTCTGCCGCCGCACTGCGGCCCGTTCTCCGCAGACGGACTTTCCGGGGGTACATACACGACCACATCCCGTTTCAGTCGTCCAGGGGAGAGATGTACCAGCCACAAAACTTTTTGCCGCAGGCGTCAAAAGCTTTTGCGTCTGCCCCCGGACAACTGCCCCGTGACGTGGTGAGCGTCCCCCGTCGGAAAGGTCTACTGCGGGGAAATACCCTAAGACCCGGACGGCAGAAGGAGCTTCGCTCCTCCGGGAAATGACCTGGCTGACCCGGCAGTCGTGACGATAAGGAGACAATGTGATGAATCAGACTTTACCCACTGCTGACCTGAATACTGCCGGCACGACAGATGTTATTCCGTCTGTGGCCATCGACCGCATCATCGCGCAGCGTAACGAAGGTATTGCACTGTTCATGCAGGCGATGGAATGCCTGGCGACAGCGCGCAGGATTCTGCTTGATGCGTCAGGTGATATTTTTCTTTACGGTTTTGAAGACTGCGTGACCGACTCCGTTCGGTGCATGGATAAACCGGAAGAAGCGAAAAAGAATATCACCCGTCTTGCCGACCGTAAAATCTGGGACCGCCTGATGACAGATACGGGCATGTACACCTTCATGAGTTCATGCCAGCGTGATGAGTGGAACAGCCAGCTGATGAGCGACACCTGTCCTGAAATCACCCTGGACAATGTACTGGCAACATTCCGCCATCTTAATGCCAGCAAGATGCAGACGTTTGAACAGGGACTGATTGATGTCTACCGGAAATTGTCATGGGATTACAGAACCAATAATCCCTGCCGTCTGGGAAAGAAAATCATTATTGAAAACCTGCTGTACCGCTGGAGTAACGGGCGTGTGACGCTGGACTGCAGCGGACGGGAAGCACTGGATGACCTGGTACGTCCGTTTTATCTGCTGGAGGGGCGCAACGTTCCTGACTTCAGGAACAGCATCGGGGGGGCAGTATGGTGAATTTCTTGGGAACGGCGACAATGTCGGTAAGTTGTTAGAAGGGGAATATTTTACGGTGCGTGGCTACCAGAAAGGGACCGTACACATTGTCTTTAAGCGTTCTGACCTTGTTGAAAAACTGAATGATATTATTGCACGGCATTATCCTGGTGCATTGCCGCCACGAGTCTGATTAAACAGAAAAGCCCTGGTATTTATGCCGGGGCTTTTTTTTCTGTAATCATCATAATCTCAGAACACGATGTGACATTGTCACATCAATTGTTGTTCATATCGATGCCATCTTTCCTGCCTGAATCTGTCTTTTTAGGTGCTGTTTTAGAGGAAGAACGGCGGGATGTTTTTTTCGATTCTGCTTCCCGAATAATGTCACGAAGTGCCTTCTCTCCTACTTCATACCCTGCATTTTTGAGCGTGTCACGAACATCTGCCAGTGTATAACCCTTTGTCCTTACCAGGACAATAATGTCATCACGAATGGCATCAAGAAAATCACGCAATGTTTTCCGTTGAGCGGTGAGATCTGGCAATTCCGATAAAGCAGCTTTTGCCAGCTGGACATCATCATCTGAGTAAAATTTTTTAGAAGCCATTGGCACTTTCTCTCCGTTTAATGTTGAAGCCTGATTTTATCATCAAAAACTGACTCCTGGCAGGGCTGCGCCCTACCTCTGCCGTCTGTATAAGACTATGATGCACAAAAATAACAGGCTATAATGGCCTGAAAAACGGGACAGGATGTGCAATTGTAATACCGTCACACGCGACGCTATTACAATTGCCATCTGGTCAG
>NZ_JBJQJE010000055.1:0-3042 GCF_046487585.1 Escherichia sp. WS1265 | reverse complement strand
TCCCGGCAGAACTTGTGAGGATGCTGGACAGGCTGGAGGGGGAAATCCGGGCAGACCGCGTGAGCAGTGAAAGCCGCCAGTGGCTGGCACAGTGCGGGCTGACGGTGGAGCAACTGGAAAAACAGGTGGAGCCGGAATACACACCGGCGCGAAAAGTTCATCTTTACCACTGCGACCACCGGGGCCTGCCGCTGGCGCTCATCAGCGAAGACGGCAATACGGCGTGGAGCGGGGAGTATGATGAATGGGGCAACCTGCTGAATGAGGAAAACCCGCATCACCTGCACCAGCCGTACCGTCTGCCAGGGCAGCAACACGATGAGGAGTCGGGGCTGTATTATAACCGTCACCGGTACTACGATCCGTTGCAGGGGCGGTATATCATCCAGGACCCGATAGGGCTGGCGGGGGGAATAAACCCGTACAGTTATGTTATGAACAATCCTGTGCAATGGATTGATCCATTGGGATTAGCTCATACTTCAGGAAAATGGAAGGACTGTGGTAAAGGTTGTCGAATCCGAATAGATGGCGATGCTGTTGGTGACGGAAGACATTTGCATTGGGAGTGTAAAAATGGGAGTGGTGTAATGGGGGAATTTGGAGGTATGTCCCATGGTGAGGATTACTCATCAGCACCAAATAGCATTAAGAAATGTGCAAAAAAATATGGTTTCGAGCCAGAACCAAGTAAAGATCTGTCATGCAAAACCTCCGGGCTATCAACTACTGATGCGGCTCTTGCAACTGGTGCTACAATTGGCGCAGGGTATGTTATATATAGAGTGATTCGATTTATACCTTCACTTGCACCACCTCTTTGGTGGTCAATACCTGCAAACGTTGTTACTCCATGATTAAAACGGATAATGGAGATTATATAATGAGCGATTTTGACATTGTGAGTTCAATTGACTGGCATGATGGGGTTTTGTTAGAAGTAAAAACGACATTCAAAGAATCTCATTTTAACATGACGTTATTTATTGACATTTATAAAAATGAGAACATTAGGGAAAAAATGATAGTTGAATTTTCTGATGTAGATGATTTAGTGTTCGCTATGGATTCTGCTGAGTTAATCGATAATCACAAGTCAGGTAATATAAGTAATGGGTATATAAAGAAATTAAAAAACAAAAGGATATATAAATTTTTTCTTTATTTTTCTGATGGCTTATTAAGCATGACATTTAAAAATTTACAATTAATAAAACCATTAGAGTAACCAAATAAAAGGACTGGAGGAATCAGGGGAAGATCATTAAAGTTGTGATTATCATCACAACTTTAATCTTGGTTTTACCTTGTTGATTTGATTAAAATTCAATCGCCAAATAATTAAATATATTAGAAAAGGACGTCTGGTGAACATTCAAAGTCTTCTTGAGCATATTCCCATTATTCTTGATCTTAATGAACCCAATGGGCAGGGAAAGATCATCAGAAGTTCACTTTCTGTACTAAATAATTCGCATTTTATGTTTAAAAATTGAGATATTCCTCATTACCTAAAGCTGTTTTTATTGCTTATACATGATCAAATACTCCTTACATAATTAAGGAGAACAAAATGGAACTTAAAAAAATGATGGAACATATTTCTATTATCCCCGATTACAGACAAGCCTGGAAAGTGGAACATAAATTATCGGATATTCTACTGTTGACTATTTGTGCCGTTATTTCGGGTGCAGAAGGTTGGGAAGGTATAGAGGATTTTGGGGAAACACATCTCGATTTTTTAAAACAATATGGTGATTTTGAAAATGGTATTCCTGTTCACGATACCATCGCCAGAGTTGTATCCTGTATCAGTCCTGCAAAATTTCACGAGTGCTTTATTAACTGGATGCGTGATTGTCATTCTTCAGATGATAAAGACGTCATCTCAATTGATGGAAAAACACTCCGGCACTCTTATGACAAGAGTCGCCGCAAGGGAGCGATTCATGTCATTAGTGCGTTCTCAACAATGCACAGTCTGGTCATCGGACAGATCAGGACGGATGAGAAATCCAATGAAATTACAGCTATCCCTGAACTTCTTAAGATGCTGGATATTAAAGGAAAAATCATCACAACTGATGCGATGGGTTGCCAGAAAGATATTGCAGAGAAGATACAAAAACAGGGCGGTGATTATTTATTCGCTGTAAAAGGAAATCAGGGACGACTAAATAAAGCCTTTGAGGGAAAATTTCCGCTGAAAGAATTAAATAATCCAGAGCATGACAGTTACGAAATAAGTGAAAAGAGTCACGGCAGAGAAGAAATCCGTCTTCATATTGTTTGCGATGTCCCTGATGAACTTATTGATTTCACGTTTGAATGGAAAGGACTGAAGAAATTATGCGTGGCAGTCTCTTTTCGGTCAATAATAGCAGAACAAAAGAAAGAGCCAGAAATGACGGTCAGATATTATATCAGTTCTGCTGATTTAACCGCAGAAAAGTTCGCCACAGCGATCCGAAATCACTGGCACGTAGAGAATAAGCTGCACTGGCGTCTGGACGTGGTAATGAATGAAGACGACTGCAAAATAAGAAGAGGAAACGCCGCAGAATTATTTTCAGGGATACGGCACATCGCTATTAATATTTTGACGAATGATAAGGTATTCAAGGCAGGGTTAAGACGTAAGATGCGAAAAGCAGCCATGGACAGAAACTATCTCGCGTCAGTCCTTGCGGGGAGCGGGCTTTCGTAATCTTTCCCTGTATTGTGAAATCATCAAGAGTACATATAGATCATGATAAAGATATTTTTGATGGCCTTGACAAAATCTTGGCTTTTTCCGATAATAATAAACATGAGTATTTTTTATATATAAAGGCATATTGGCTCAGTTTATACTTTTGTGAAATTTCACAGAACGTGAGAGAAAGAGATAAGTTGTCATTTTATTATAATGAATTTTCTGTCCGATTTCCGGTGATGCTGCCAACTTACTGATTTAGTGTATGATGGTGTTTTTGAGGTGCTCCAGTGGCTTCTGTTTCTATCAGCTGTCCCTCCTGTTCAGCTACTGACGGGGTGGTG
>NZ_JBJQJE010000054.1:0-3154 GCF_046487585.1 Escherichia sp. WS1265 | reverse complement strand
TTTGCTCTTTAAAAATCTGGATCAAGCTGAAAATTGAAACACTGAACAACGAAAGTTGTTCGTGAGTCTCTCAAATTTTCGCAACACGATGATGAATCGAAAGAAACATCTTCGGGTTGTGAGGTTAAGCGACTAAGCGTACACGGTGGATGCCCTGGCAGTCAGAGGCGATGAAGGACGTGCTAATCTGCGATAAGCGTCGGTAAGGTGATATGAACCGTTATAACCGGCGATTTCCGAATGGGGAAACCCAGTGTGATTCGTCACACTATCATTAACTGAATCCATAGGTTAATGAGGCGAACCGGGGGAACTGAAACATCTAAGTACCCCGAGGAAAAGAAATCAACCGAGATTCCCCCAGTAGCGGCGAGCGAACGGGGAGCAGCCCAGAGCCTGAATCAGTGTGTGTGTTAGTGGAAGCGTCTGGAAAGGCGCGCGATACAGGGTGACAGCCCCGTACACAAAAATGCACATACTGTGAGCTCGATGAGTAGGGCGGGACACGTGGTATCCTGTCTGAATATGGGGGGACCATCCTCCAAGGCTAAATACTCCTGACTGACCGATAGTGAACCAGTACCGTGAGGGAAAGGCGAAAAGAACCCCGGCGAGGGGAGTGAAAAAGAACCTGAAACCGTGTACGTACAAGCAGTGGGAGCCTCTTTATGGGGTGACTGCGTACCTTTTGTATAATGGGTCAGCGACTTATATTCTGTAGCAAGGTTAACCGAATAGGGGAGCCGAAGGGAAACCGAGTCTTAACTGGGCGTTAAGTTGCAGGGTATAGACCCGAAACCCGGTGATCTAGCCATGGGCAGGTTGAAGGTTGGGTAACACTAACTGGAGGACCGAACCGACTAATGTTGAAAAATTAGCGGATGACTTGTGGCTGGGGGTGAAAGGCCAATCAAACCGGGAGATAGCTGGTTCTCCCCGAAAGCTATTTAGGTAGCGCCTCGTGAATTCATCTCCGGGGGTAGAGCACTGTTTCGGCAAGGGGGTCATCCCGACTTACCAACCCGATGCAAACTGCGAATACCGGAGAATGTTATCACGGGAGACACACGGCGGGTGCTAACGTCCGTCGTGAAGAGGGAAACAACCCAGACCGCCAGCTAAGGTCCCAAAGTCATGGTTAAGTGGGAAACGATGTGGGAAGGCCCAGACAGCCAGGATGTTGGCTTAGAAGCAGCCATCATTTAAAGAAAGCGTAATAGCTCACTGGTCGAGTCGGCCTGCGCGGAAGATGTAACGGGGCTAAACCATGCACCGAAGCTGCGGCAGCGACACTATGTGTTGTTGGGTAGGGGAGCGTTCTGTAAGCCTGTGAAGGTGTGCTGTGAGGTATGCTGGAGGTATCAGAAGTGCGAATGCTGACATAAGTAACGATAAAGCGGGTGAAAAGCCCGCTCGCCGGAAGACCAAGGGTTCCTGTCCAACGTTAATCGGGGCAGGGTGAGTCGACCCCTAAGGCGAGGCCGAAAGGCGTAGTCGATGGGAAACAGGTTAATATTCCTGTACTTGGTGTTACTGCGAAGGGGGGACGGAGAAGGCTATGTTGGCCGGGCGACGGTTGTCCCGGTTTAAGCGTGTAGGCTGGTTTTCCAGGCAAATCCGGAAAATCAAGGCTGAGGCGTGATGACGAGGCACTACGGTGCTGAAGCAACAAATGCCCTGCTTCCAGGAAAAGCCTCTAAGCATCAGGTAACATCAAATCGTACCCCAAACCGACACAGGTGGTCAGGTAGAGAATACCAAGGCGCTTGAGAGAACTCGGGTGAAGGAACTAGGCAAAATGGTGCCGTAACTTCGGGAGAAGGCACGCTGATATGTAGGTGAAGTCCCTTGCGGATGGAGCTGAAATCAGTCGAAGATACCAGCTGGCTGCAACTGTTTATTAAAAACACAGCACTGTGCAAACACGAAAGTGGACGTATACGGTGTGACGCCTGCCCGGTGCCGGAAGGTTAATTGATGGGGTTAGCGGTAACGCGAAGCTCTTGATCGAAGCCCCGGTAAACGGCGGCCGTAACTATAACGGTCCTAAGGTAGCGAAATTCCTTGTCGGGTAAGTTCCGACCTGCACGAATGGCGTAATGATGGCCAGGCTGTCTCCACCCGAGACTCAGTGAAATTGAACTCGCTGTGAAGATGCAGTGTACCCGCGGCAAGACGGAAAGACCCCGTGAACCTTTACTATAGCTTGACACTGAACATTGAGCCTTGATGTGTAGGATAGGTGGGAGGCTTTGAAGTGTGGACGCCAGTCTGCATGGAGCCGACCTTGAAATACCACCCTTTAATGTTTGATGTTCTAACGTTGGCCCCTGATCGGGGTTGCGGACAGTGTCTGGTGGGTAGTTTGACTGGGGCGGTCTCCTCCTAAAGAGTAACGGAGGAGCACGAAGGTTGGCTAATCCTGGTCGGACATCAGGAGGTTAGTGCAATGGCATAAGCCAGCTTGACTGCGAGCGTGACGGCGCGAGCAGGTGCGAAAGCAGGTCATAGTGATCCGGTGGTTCTGAATGGAAGGGCCATCGCTCAACGGATAAAAGGTACTCCGGGGATAACAGGCTGATACCGCCCAAGAGTTCATATCGACGGCGGTGTTTGGCACCTCGATGTCGGCTCATCACATCCTGGGGCTGAAGTAGGTCCCAAGGGTATGGCTGTTCGCCATTTAAAGTGGTACGCGAGCTGGGTTTAGAACGTCGTGAGACAGTTCGGTCCCTATCTGCCGTGGGCGCTGGAGAACTGAGGGGGGCTGCTCCTAGTACGAGAGGACCGGAGTGGACGCATCACTGGTGTTCGGGTTGTCATGCCAATGGCACTGCCCGGTAGCTAAATGCGGAAGAGATAAGTGCTGAAAGCATCTAAGCACGAAACTTGCCCCGAGATGAGTTCTCCCTGACCCTTTAAGGGTCCTGAAGGAACGTTGAAGACGACGACGTTGATAGGCCGGGTGTGTAAGCGCAGCGATGCGTTGAGCTAACCGGTACTAATGAACCGTGAGGCTTAACCTTACAACGCCGAAGATGTTTTGGCGGATTGAGAGAAGATTTTCAGCCTGATACAGATTAAATCAGAACGCAGAAGCGGTCTGATGAAACAGAATTTGCCTGGCGGCCTTAGCGCGGTGGTCCCACCTGAC
>NZ_JBJQJE010000053.1:0-3196 GCF_046487585.1 Escherichia sp. WS1265 | reverse complement strand
TTTACCCTGTTTAGAATAGCCGTAGAACTCTTGGGATACAGTATTTCTATGCCCCATAGCTTCAGCTATTTGCCTACGTGTAGCACCCGATTTTTTTAAATCGCTGGCAAAAGCATGACGATAAGAATATAAAGAAAAGCCTTCATGGTATTTATTAAAATGCTTCCTTAATGCGTTGTAATCTTTTTTTGTTTGAACGCATTCAAAAACCTTATTGGGGCTATTTGCTATAGCCTCCAATAAAAGCTTATCAGCTGCATTATTTAAATCAGGTTCATATCCTATAGCTCTTACCTGTTGCCCCCTGTCTTTAGCAACTTTAGCACCTCTAACAACAGCAAAAATACGCCCATTTTCAAATTGTAGTTTGACACCTTTTTGCATCTCAGATGGTCTAATACCAAAACGATTTATCACAGAAAAACAAATAGAATGACGCTTAAAAAAAGCAGGTTTCATATTATCCAAAACCTCATTAGAGGAAGGTGCATTTTTTGCCGTTTTTCTTTTACTTAATGATTTTTTATCATAACCAATCTTTGATTTTACGTCAGAAAATAAAACTCGCTTATCGCTTAAAAACTCATCTTCAAACTTTATGGATAGTTTAAATGCTTCAACTGTTAGATCTTGTGCTTTTTGATAGTCTTTATTTTTAGAATATTTCTCGGCTTCACGGCGTAGCTGTTTTATTTGTTCCACTATACAAAAGCGAAAAGCAGTTCTTGTTTTGTCAAAACTTGCACGAGTGTTGCACGATAAAAGTATTTGTTGTTCGCTTTTCCCACCGTTACTAGAAATCATTGATTTGTATAATGTTTTGTATTGTTCTTTTGACTCTGCAGATGCATCTATTTTTACTTGATTTATTACATCTTTAATCATTTTATCTACATAAACACTCAAAAACGAACCGGCTTGCATTGCTTGCTCTTGTGCCATCAATAACCTTGCATCAGCTATTCCTTTTTGGTGTCTGTTTAAGTTTACTTTCATATCTTGCCCCTTTTTTAGTCCTCCTGTGGGTTTATTTTTCGCTGTCGCAAAAAATCAAACCCATTGCCTTCTCTCCTAATATTTCAAAGGTCGCTCGCTCCCAATGAAATAAAAGTCGAACGGCAAAGGTTCTTGGCTGCCCGCCATTTTTATTTTTTCTCGCTTATACTCGAAAAACTAAAAAACGAACCTACATTATTGCGAATAAAAATACGCAATAATGTTTTTCTTGCCGCTTATATATTAATATTTCATTTTCGCTATTTCGTCAAATATTGCCAAATCCGCCACCACCTAACCAACCTAAGACATATATGCTTTTGCTTTACACTTTCTGCGGCAATCGCTAAAACATATATCCGTTAACTTTCTATTTTTATAGCGTATTGCTAATATATATATTTGTTAGCTTTAAAACATACCTGCGTGGTCAGGTAGGACAAGGCATTTTTATTTGCGGTAAGATTTTTTTATTGCCTTATTATGATAGTCAAACAATAAATCAAATCTAGAAAGTTTACTTTCAACATCTTTTTGATATTTATTTTTTATGCAAATATAATCAATAGAGATCTTATCTTTCGCTGTCCTTTTTTCTTCTCTTTTTATTAATCCATCACCATTGTTTTCAACATTAGCAAAATGTAAAAATAACCTATCCCCTAGAATTCCGCGAGACATAAACAGCTTACAAAGTTTTAATGATGCATGATAAGTTAGATCTATTTTTTCTTCTTGTGCTATTTTATATAAAACAGCAATCATAAGATCGGCTTTTAATCTCTTTTTAACTGCAGCAACATATGCACCAAATACATATGGTGAATCTGTACTATAATACTTTTCTGAATAAAGTGTTCTCAGTTCGTTTTCTATTTCATTTTCCATATTAGCTCCTATATTAAATAACGACATGCATGCAATACCGTACAATCGCCATCATTGTCAAGAGCTAACAAATATATTTTTTATCTAAAAACAAGGGGTTATAAAAGGCTATCTGATATATACGTTAGCTTAAAATAAGGTCGTAAAAAAGGCCGTAGGCAAAAAGTGGCATCGCCAAAAAAAATGGGGTTTATATTTAAATGCAGTGAGTAAGTGCTTTATATATGTATAGTGGATCTTACGCTTCCTCGATGAAAAACAAGTTTTTCATCTTGCGGCGAGCGTTGCGGTTTTTCTTTATCTCTTTTAGTTGTACTTACTCTGTATAAGCCTTCGGCCTGAGCTACGCAAAGGAACACCAAAGAGGCCGTGAACCCACCCTAACGGGTGTTTCACCCAAAGTTTCGCCTCCCCGGTAGCTCTCGCTATCAGAGTGACGATCCTTTGGTGAGCCTGTCTTTTTGTGCTTCACCCAAAGAGCTGAGACTTAGAGCTGCATTGCCTTTCGGCTATGCTGGCACCCTGTTGCACCCCCTCAGTCGCTCCATAGTATTACTTACGGCAATCTAACCCCTGTATGGTCGGGCTTTCTCATAGCTCACCTGATCGCTCATCAAATACCGTAGGAACTCGTTCCCGGTCTGGTCTTTTGCAACACTCCCCGTTTAGACCAAACACCAACATCTGATCGAACAAACACATACCCACGCCTCGGCTAAGGTGGCTCCACAATCAGATCGCGATACAATGCGTTAAGCATAATATTGGTGCTTAAGGATTTGAAAAGGCTAGGGATTTTATGAAACTTGTAAGGAAGCTGGATTTGACTTTTACGGAGATGTAGGATAGATTTGTTCTTACATCACGTAATCGAGTTCTTGATCAACTTGATTACAAGACTTCAAAAGTCGCCAAACTTTTCAAGTCCCTCAAAGCCAGCCTTCGGGTTGGCTTTGTTGTATCTGTCTTCTGTTATAACCGATTATCGTTATACGTCAATACTCTATCAAAAATATTGAACGCTTTATCTTGGTTTGATTGACGTTCTGGGAGCACTCTGCAGATTTGCACCAGTCGATTTTTTGGACTGCGAGATCTTGCTACCTATAGAACCAGCATCACTTTTAGACTTTATATATTCTTTAATATCCGGTTTTACTTTAATATCATTACTCGCTTTAGCTACAAACTCTCGATCACCTTTACCCTGTTTAGAATAGCCGTAGAACTCTTGGGATACAGTATTTCTATGCCCCATAGCTTCAGCTATTTGCCTACGTGTAGCACCCGATTTTTTTAAATCGCTGGCAAA
>NZ_JBJQJE010000052.1:0-3747 GCF_046487585.1 Escherichia sp. WS1265 | reverse complement strand
CAGCCCAATCGGATCCTGAGTGATATACCGCCCCTGCAGCGGGTCATAATAGCGGTGGCGGTTGTAATACAGGCCTGACTCCTCATCATACTGCTGACCCGGCAGGCGGATGAGCTGCTGCAGCTGGTGCGGGTTCTCTTCATTCAGCAGGTTGCCCCATTCATCGTATTCTGCGCACCATTCTGTTGCCCCTTCCGTGCTGACAAGCGCCAGCGGCAGGCCGCGATGGTCGCAGTGGTACAGGTGGATTTTTCGCGCCGGCGTGTACACCGGGTCCATCTGGTTTTGTATCTGCTCCACCGTCAGGCCGCACGATGCCAGCCAGCGGCGGCTTTCCTCACTCACCCGGTCAGCCAGGATTTCACTTTCCAGCCGGTCGAGCATCTGCACCAGCACCGGCGGGAACACCACACTGCCACCGTCTTCGCCGCCGGACTGCTGAAGCGCATCCGCCAGGCTGCGGCGCTGCGTTTTCGCCAGCTCACCGGTGGCGGTTTCAACTCTGATGAGTGGCGTGAAGCTCCCCGGCTGATAAACCGTCTGGATGCGGGTTCTGTCGTTCTGTATCGTGGTCAGCCGGTCGCCGTCCCAGCCGTACCAGGTCACTTCCGGTTTCCGTGACAGCGACATCCAGCCCGTCAGGTCCCGTTCACGCCGCCATACCCGTTTTGCCACCCTGCGGCCCAGCGGGTCGTAAAGATAGCGACTTTCGACCAGCGGCTCTGCATATTGTGTCCGCGTGTAGTGCACCAGCCGGTGCTGACTGTCGTAATGGTACTGGTGAGTCCGCTCATCATCCGTGCGGATAACCCCTTCCGGGATGAGGTCGGTTTTCTCCGTCAGTCTGCCGTGACGGTCATACCGGTAAAGATAGTGCGCGTCACGGGCGATACGGTTATCCGGCCACATGCTGAGGGTGATGTCCGGGTGCAGCTCCGGGTCGGGCAGGCGGTTGCCTGCCGGGTCCGTGGCATACGGGATGCGGATATCCAGATTTGAGGTGGTGGTGTGGACGCCGGTCAGCCTGCCGGAGTCGCTGTAGCTGTAACTCCGGGTCTGTCGCGGGCTGCTGATGCGGATGAGTTCGCCGTTGTCGTTCCAGGTGTAATCGCGGTCATACTGCAGGCTGTTCAGGTGCTGGCTCTGTAACTGCCCGGCAGAGGTATAAGCGGTGGTGAGTTCATAACGGCCGAAGCTGCGCAGCGTTTCCCGGTGCAGGCGGTCGCGGGTATACTCCACCAGCGGTGTGTCGCCGAGTTTCATGCCTGCCAGCCAGCCGCTGCCGTAAGTCAGCCATTCCACGGCGGGCAGGCTGTCCGGTATACAGCGGTTCGCCAGTCCCTGCGCGTTGTAAGCGTGTCTGGTTTCATGCTGCCAGAGCAGTGCTTCCGTCTGCGGGTGATGCACCGTCTGGCGCTCACCGGTCAGGCGGCCTTTCTCATCATACCCGTAATGCACCGTCACCCGGTGGCCTTCGCTGAGATGGCTGATTTGTGTCAGCCAGCCGCGTTCATCATACTGCCACTGCTCTGCCGGTTCACCCTTCACGGTGCGGTGCGTGATGCGGTCTGCTTCGTCATAGTGCCAGTGGGTGACCAGCCCCTCATCCTCGCTGCGGATAAGTTTGCCGGTCAGGTCGTGGTGATAACGCTGTGTGCGGCCGTCAAAGCCGGTTTTCTGTATCAGCCGGTCAAGTACATCGTAACGGAAGGTGGTGTGGCTGCCGTTTTCACTGGTCAGGCGGATGACCCGTCCGGCAGCATCGTATTCCATACTGCGCGTCAGACCGCCCTGCGTGGTACGGATGGCCTTTCCCCACGCATCGTACTGTGTCCCGTTTCTGCTGCCGTCCGGGGCAATGACGGCGGTCAGGTCACCGGCGGCGTTGTATTCATACCGCGTTTCATGGCCCTGCGTGTCTTTCACCGCAATTAACTGTCCACGGCTGTCGTATGCGCGGTACTGACTCAGCCCTTCCTCGCGGTGCACCGCCGTCACCTGACCAAAACGGTCATGGTCATAACGGGTTACATAACCGGAACAGTCAGTGACGGTCAGCAACTGACCGTAACGGCTCCATGTCATGGTTTTCCGGCTGCCGGTGGCATCTTCCGTTGCGCAGGGTAAGTCACTGTGTGGATTATCATAACGGTAGCGGGTGATATCGCCGTTGTGTGCGGTTTCCTGAATCAGACGGCCGGATTCATCATATTCCCGGCGCAACTCCAGCCCGTCAGTCCCGGTGGCTGACGTTAACTGGTTGTGGTGGTTATAGTAAAATGCCGATGCCCTGCCATCCGGTGTGGTGATGCGCGTGATGAGTCCCGTCACCACATCCGGGCTGTACTCAGTCGTCCGGCCTGCGGCATCCGTCTGTGCCTTAAGCCTGCCCACCGCGTCAAACTGACTCTGCATGACGCTGCCGTCCGCGTGTTCCTTTTTCACCACCCGCTTCAGCCCGCCTTCGCCCTGCGTGTGCAGGACTTCACGGCGGTCCAGGCTGTCGGTGATGGTGATGCGGTCTTTCTCATACTGATACGTGTAGCTTAAGCCCGCCGGGTTTAGCTGTTCTGTCACCCGCCCGTCACTGTCGTAACGGTAACGGATTTCCGGTCGGCCCGTGTGACGGTGCGCCACCATCCGGCCCCGGTATTTATCATCGTAAGTAAAGCTGCGCACCTGTGTATTGCTGCGGTCATACACCGCCGCCAGTTCGCCACGCGGCGTCCAGCCATAGCGTACCAGCGGCGCGGCTGGCAGGTTGTCCGGATATTCCGGGTCGTGTGTCAGCCACACGGCAGACAGACGGATGCCGTTGTCCCGGCCATATTCGGTGTAACCCGGCAGGGTATCAGGAAAAGCGGACGGTTCCGTCCCGCCGGAAATGGCCTGCTGCCGGGCTTCTTCTGCCCGCTGCGCCTGCGTGGTCAGTACCAGCCGGAAGTGACGGCCTGCGCCATCCGTCACGCCGGTGATTTCGCCGCCAGCCTCACGGTGAAACGTCTGTGTGCGCCCGAAGCGGTCCACCAGCCCGGTCAGTACCCGGTACGGCGGCAGCGGCGCGGGCAGCACCTCATCCGCCTCCGGCACCTGCTCACACCAGCCGAGTACCCACCACGGCCCCTGCGGACTGTTCGTCGCCAGATAACGATGCGGACTCAGGCGAAGCTCTTCCGGCAGTGCCTGCCAGAGTGCGGCCAGCCGGTGACCTTCATCCAGTTTCGCCACGCCGCCGCGCACCAGCCAGAGTGACTCGCTGCGGCTGTAACCGTCCTCACCGGGAAACAGGTGCTCAAAATACAGGCTCCTGCCGCCGTTATCACTGAGTATCAGTGCGTTATCGCGCAGCTGTAAGCGGATATCCGCGGGCATTTTCCAGCCGGGGCCGAGGCTCCCCACCGGCGCGGGCGTTTTTGTCCGGTAACTGCTGTAGGTGCGGGAGAGGATGAACGGCAGCGGGCCGGGCAGGGCAAGGTCGGTTTCGCCGGGAAGGACCTTCGCACCGAGCAGCGGATTGACCGGATGGCCGGACGTCACCCCGCCGGGGCACACCGAACAGGCCACGCCGGTGGGGGCACCAATACGTACCCCGGCTGAACCCTGAACAATGCTACCGCCATACTGCGTCATGTCGCCCTGACGCGCCGCCGGTTTTCCGCTCATCTGCTCATCCTTGTTTTATCGGGTTATTTGTCTGCTGACAGGCGAAACCCTACAGATTTATAAGAAAGCCTTAAGTGAGATATC
>NZ_JBJQJE010000051.1:0-3985 GCF_046487585.1 Escherichia sp. WS1265 | reverse complement strand
ATGCGCACCATTGATCGCGTTACAGTACGATATTTCACCGTCACTGATGTGGTGGGGCGGGTTGTTGTACTGGCTGGCTGCATTAGTGACGCTGCTATGGGCGGCCAGCCAAATCCAGGCGCTGAAAAAACTGACCTGTGCCATCAGCCAGACACTGGAAGAACAACCGGTGCTCAACAGTAAATCGTGGCAGACCAGTTTGCAAAACGATTACAGCCTTCCTGACTCACTGACGGAGCGCATCTGGCTGACGCTCATTTCTCAACGGATTTCCCGGGGAGAGCTGAGGGAATTTGAACTGGCAGACGGAAACTGGTTACTGAACAATGCCTGGTATGAAAGAAACATGGCAGGGTTTAACGAACAGTTGAAAGAGAACCTGTCATTCACACCTGATGAACTGAAAACGCTCTTCCGGAACCGCCTGAATTTATCACCGGAAGCGAATGACGATTTTCTCGATCGTTGCCTGGACGGCGGTGACTGGTATCCGTTTTCAGAAGGTCGCCGTTTTGTATCATTCCACCACGTGGATGAGCTTCGTGTCTGTGCCTCCTGCGGGCTGACAGAAGTACATCATGCCCCGGAAAATCATAAGCCGGATCCGGAATGGTACTGCTCCTCTCTTTGTCGCGAAACAGAAATACTGTGTCAGGAAATTTATGAACGCCCTTACAACTGTTTTATTTCCGATGCAACGGCGAATGGTCTGATTCTCATGAAACTGCCGGAAACCTGGAGTACAAATGAGAAAATGTTTGCTTCCGGAGGGCAGGGACATGGGTTTGCCGCTGAACGGGGAAACCATATTGTCGACAGAGTCCGTCTGAAAAACGCACGGATCCTCGGTGATAATAATGCCAGAAATGGAGCAGACAGACTGGTCAGCGGAACAGAAATCCAGACGAAATATTGTTCAACTGCAGCCCGTAGCGTCGGTGCGGCATTCGACGGACAAAACGGACAGTATCGTTACACGGGAAATAATGGCCCCATGCAACTGGAAGTCCCCCGTGATCAGTATGCCGGCGCTGTTGAAACCATGAGGAATAAGATCCGCGAAGGTAAAGTACCCGGTGTAACCGATCCCGCAGAAGCGTCCCGGCTGATTCGTCGGGGACATCTGACTTATACCCAGGCCCGTAATATCACCCGGTTCGGGACCATCGAATCGGTCACTTATGATATTGCCGAGGGTTCGGTTGTCAGTCTGGCGGCCGGAGGGATCAGTTTTGCCCTGACGGCATCGGTCTTCTGGCTCAGCACTGGCGATCGCGATGCTGCCCTGCAGACAGCTGCTGTCCAGGCAGGAAAAACCTTCACCCGCACACTGGCTGTCTACGTCACAACCCAGCAACTTCACCGGCTCAGTGTTGTTCAGGGTATGCTGAAGCACATTGATTTTTCGACTGCCAGCCCGACTGTCCGACTGGCTCTTCAGAAGGGGACTGGTGCAGGAAATATCAGTGCCCTGAACAAAGTAATGAAGGGTACGCTGGTGACATCTCTGGCACTGGTAGCTGTCACAACCGGCCCTGACATGATCAAAATGTTGCGGGGACGGATCTCCGGTGCGCAGTTCATCAGGAATCTTGCCGTGGCATCTTCCGGTGTGGCAGGTGGAGCTGTCGGGTCAGTGGCGGGCGGGATACTGTTCAGTCCACTGGGACCATTTGGTGCACTGACAGGGCGTGTGGTTGGCGGTGTTCTGGGGGGAATGATTGCCTCCGCTGTATCAGGAAAAATTGCCGGAGTGCTGGTTGAAGAAGATCGCGTCAAAATTCTGGCAATGATTCAGGAGCAGGTGACATGGCTTGCCGGCAGTTTCCTGCTGACCGGACATGAGATTGAAAATCTGAACGAGAATCTGGCCCGTGTTATCGATCAGAATGCTCTGGAGATCATTTTCGCCGCCGGTATACAACAACGGGCCGCGACCAATATGTTAATCAAACCACTGGTGGTCAGTATCATCAGGCAACGCCCCGTCATGGAATATGATGCATCCCATCTCGGCAATATGGTTAACCGACTGGAAGAAGCATTCCCCCCGGAGCTCCCGGCATAACGTGTATTCTGCTCCTTTTAGGTTTTATCACCTGATTTGCCAGTGTCATCGTCATGACTCATGAGAGGTAAATACCATGATTCACCTGTTCAAAACCTGCATTATTACTGGCGTCATTCTGGGGTTAACGTGGTCTGCCCCACTCAGGGCACAGGATCAACGTTACATCAGTATACGCAATACAGATACGATATGGCTCCCGGGAAATATTTGTGCTTACCAGTTCCGGCTGGATAATGGCGGAAACGGTGAAGGATTTGGCCCCCTCACCATCACTCTGCAACTCAAAGACAAATATGGTCAGACGCTGGTGACCAGAAAAATGGAAACGGAAGCTTTTGGTGACAGTAATGCCACGCGAACCACAGACGCATTTCTGGAAACGGAGTGCGTGGAAAATGTCGCCACAACCGAAATCATTAAAGCAACTGAAGAAAGTAACGGCCATCGTGTCAGTCTGCCGTTATCGGTTTTCGATCCCCAGGACTACCATCCACTGCTAATTACCGTTTCCGGAAAAAACGTTAACTGATCCCTGAAGTCAGTTTCATGCTTCAGCCTCTGTCACAACGCGTGGCAGAGGCTTTTTATTTATCAGGAGAAAACAGATATGCCGGGTTACACAGAGTATGTCCTGGCTGAAGGATCTTTCTCATACGGGCAGGCGGTTGCTGTCATAACAGCTTACCGCAATGTGTTTATCCAGGATGACCCGGGAATGCATTTCCGTCGGATTATCCGCAACACGGAAGGTCAGCGACGCTGGCGCTGCCGGAATTCTGAACCCGATGCCGGAAAGGTGCTTAATACGCGGCTCGCCAGTGACGGTCTTCTCAGACAATAAACGTCATTCATTTCACCCATCAGGCCGCGTCTTCTCCGGGAGACGTGGCTTTTTCATTTATTACACCAGTAAATCTTAACCACCGATAAGGAGCAAATTATGCGACTAGCCAGTCGTTTTGGTTATGCGAACCAGATACGCCGTGACCGTCCGCTGACACACGAAGAACTGATGCACTATGTACCCGGTATTTTTGGGGAAGACCGGCATACCTCCCGCAGTGAACGCTATACGTATATCCCCACCATCACCGTGCTGGAAAGTCTGCAGCGGGAAGGCTTTCAGCCGTTCTTCGCCTGCCAGACCCGTGTGCGCGACCCGGGCCGCCGGGGATACACAAAACACATGCTGCGTCTGCGGCGGGCCGGAGAGATAAACGGAGAACATGTCCCTGAAATTATTCTGCTCAACTCTCATGACGGTACCTCCAGCTACCAGATGCTGCCGGGTTACTTCAGGTTCGTCTGCCAGAACGGATGCGTCTGTGGTCAGTCTCTGGGGGAAGTGCGTGTTCCGCACCGGGGAAATGTGGTGGAGAAAGTTATTGAAGGGGCTTACGAGGTGGTGGGGGTTTTTGACCGGATTGAGGAAAAGCGTGATGCCATGCAGTCGCTGATTCTGCCGCCACCGGCACGCCAGGCGCTGGCACAGGCGGCACTGACTTACCGTTATGGTGACGAACATCAGCCCGTCACCACCGCCGACATTCTGACACCACGACGCCGGGAGGATTACGGTAAGGACCTGTGGAGTGCTTATCAGACCATTCAGGAGAATATGCTGAAAGGCGGAATTTCAGGTCGCAGCGCTAAAGGAAAACGTATCCATACCCGTGCCATTCACAGCATTGACACTGACATTAAGCTCAACCGCGCATTGTGGGTGATGGCGGAAACGCTGCTGGAGAGCCTGCGCTGATTCAGCCATTACCCTGAAAACCACGCATTTATTTGTCCTTTAAGGGTAAGCGTCGTCTCAGCACCGTCTGGCAGATCCTGAAATTCCTGAAAGAATAGTGGACACCAAATATGGTGGACGCTATCCATGAAATCATTAACCGCAGTGCGTAAAAA
>NZ_JBJQJE010000050.1:0-4144 GCF_046487585.1 Escherichia sp. WS1265 | reverse complement strand
GATGGCACGTTGATCTGGCGCTCCTGGAATTTTGAGGACTGTGCCGGGTACTGGATGAACCAGTACATCAGGGATTTCGGGATTCTTAAGTAAGAGAGGTGCCGGACGCGCAAACGTCCGGCAGGACATAAGCAATTATAAGGGGATGATTATGCCTGTAACGAAGTGTGAACCAGAAACCACCCGCAAAGCAAGCCGTAAATATGTAAAAACGCAGGAAACTGCACTGTCTGCCCTGCTGGCGCAGACGGAGGAAGTGAGCGTGTCGCTGGCCTCACTGATTAAGTCACCGCTGAATGTGCGCACGGTGCCGTATTCTGCGGAGTCCGTCAGCGAACTGGCTGAGTCCATTAGGGGCGTTGGCCTGCTGCAGAATTTGGTCGTGCATACCCTGCCTGGTGACCGTTACGGTGTCGCCGCAGGTGGTCGCCGACTGGCTGCACTCAACATGCTGGCAGAGCGTGGCATCCTTACGGCTGACTGGCCTGTACGCGTGAAAATTATTCCGCAGGAGCTGGCGACTGCCGCATCAATGACTGAAAACGGTCATCGTCGGGATATGCACCCTGCCGAACAGATTGCCGGATTCCGTGCAATGGCGCAGGAAGGCAAAACGCCTGCACAAATCGGTGATTTGCTGGGCTATTCGCCCCGCCATGTCCAGCGAATGCTGAAACTGGCTGACCTTGCGCCTGTCATCCTCGATGCGCTGGCAGAAGACCGCATCACCACAGAGCACTGTCAGGCGCTGGCGCTGGAGAACGACACCGCGCGTCAGGTGCAGGTGTTTGAAGCCGCCTGCCAGTCGGGATGGGGCGGTAAACCGGAAGTACAGACCATTCGTCGTCTGGTGACCGAAAGTGAAGTGGCGGTGGCGGGGAACAGTAAATTCCGCTTCGTGGGGGCTGATGCCTTCTCGCCAGACGAACTGCGCACCGATTTGTTCAGCGACGACGAGGGTGGCTATGTGGACTGCGTGGCGCTCGATGCCGCCCTGCTGGAAAAACTCCAGGCTGTCGCAGAGTTCCTTCGGGAAGCCGAAGGCTGGGAATGGTGCGCCGGACGCATGGAGCCTGTCGGTGAGTGCCGTGAGGATGCCGGAACATACCGCTGTCTGCCGGAGCCGGAAGCGGTGCTGACGGAGGCAGAAGAAGAACACCTGAACGAACTGATGACGCGTTACGACGCGCTGGAAAACCAGTGTGAGGAATCCGACCTGCTGGAAGCAGAAATGAAGCTGATTGACTGCATGGCGAAGGTCAGGGCGTGGACGCCGGAGATGCGTGCCGGAAGTGGCGTGGTGGTGTCCTGGCGTTATGGCAACGTATGTGTCCAGCGTGGTGTGCAGTTGCGCAGTGAAGATGACGCGACTGACGACGCTGACCGCACGGAACAGGTGCAGGAGAAAGCGTCAGTGGAGGAAATCAGCCTGCCGTTGCTGACGAAAATGTCCTCAGAGCGCACGCTGGCAGTCCAGGCGGCACTCATGCAGCAGCCGGACAAATCTCTGGCACTGCTGGCATGGACGCTCTGCCTGAATGTGTTTGGCAGCGGGGCGTACAGTAAACCAGCACAAATCAGCCTGGAATGTGAACATTACTCGCTGACCAGCGATGCGCCATCGGGGAAGGAAGGTGCCGCATTCATGGCGCTGATGGCAGAAAAAGCCCGTCTTGCTGCCCTGTTACCGGAGGGATGGTCACGGGACATGACGACATTCCTGTCACTCAGTCAGGAGGTGCTGTTATCCCTGCTCAGCTTCTGCACTGCGTGCAGCATCCACGGTGTTCAGACCCGTGAGTATGGTCACACGTCACGCAGTCCGCTGGACTCGCTGGAAACCGCTATCGGCTTTCACATGCGCGACTGGTGGCAGCCGACAAAAGCAAACTTCTTCGGACACCTGAAAAAGCCGCAGATTATCGCAGCCCTGAATGAGGCAGGACTGTCCGGTGCCGCACGGGACGCGGAGAAGATGAAGAAAGGCGATGCCGCTGAACATGCAGAGTTCCATATGAAAGACAACCGCTGGGTGCCTGGCTGGATGTGTTCACCACGTCCACAGACGGATGCCACTGAACGCGCCGATAACCTGGCTGATGCCGCCTGATGAACAACCACACCGCCCCGCCGGAGACGGGGCGGCAGAGGGAGAAATACGATGATGAATACCGAACTGACACTGAATGCCCTGCAGTCCATGAATGCCCAGGAATATGAAGAAATCCGTGCTGCGGGAAGCGATATGCGCCGTAATCTCACTCACGAGGTGATGCGTGAAGTGGACGCACCAGCTAACTGGATGATGAACGGAGAGTATGGCAGCGAGTTCGGGGGCTTTTTCCCCGTCCAGGTTCGTTTCACGCCAGCCCACGAACGTTTCCACCTGGCATTATGTTCGCCGGGAGACGTCTCTCAGCTCTGGATGCTGGTTCTGGTGAATGGTGGTGGACAGCCTTTCGCCGTCGTTCAGGTGCAACATATCTTCACGCCTGTCGCGATCAGTCACACGCTGGCGCTTGCCGCGACACTGGATGCGCAGGGATACAGTGTTAACGACATCATCCATATCCTGATGGCAGAAGGAGGTCAGGCATGAGCGCACGTTCACGGGCACTGATCCCCCTCAGCGCAGAACAACAGGCCGCCATGCAGGCGGTGGCTGTCACAGAACAACGTCGTCGTCAGGGACGCACACTTTCAGCATGGCCTTATGCCACCGCTTTCTTTCGCTGCCTGAATGGCAGTCGCCGGATTTCGCTGACCGATCTCCGCTTTTTTGCCCCTGCGCTGACGAAGGAGGAATTTCATGGCAACCGTCTCCTGTGGCTGGCTGCCGTGGATAAACTGATTGAAAGTTTTGGGGAAGTCTGTGTTCTTCCCCTGCCATCCGATGCGGGGCACCGTCTGTTCCCGTCCGTGCCTTTTCGTGAAGGTGAGCGTCGTCGTCAGAAAACCACGCTGACAGAGCAGAAATACAGCCGCCAGCGGGAACGTGAGGCAGAACGACGGGAACTGGAATACCAGACATGTTTTGCTCAGGCGCAGATTGACCTTGCGTTTCATACTCCCGCCACGGTCGGAAGCTGGTTGTCCCGCTGGTCTGGTGTTGTTGAGGAGCATGATCTGGAAACGATTTTCTGGGGGTGGTGCGGGCGTTTTCCGTCACTGTCATCATTTGACCGGTTTTTCTGGCAGGAGGAACCACTCTGGCGGCTGATTTTTGAAGCCGGTGAGGCCGGTCGTGGTGCACCGATACAGGTACGTGCACTTGAGCAGTGGATGATCCCGAACAAGCTGGAGAACGTAATATGATGAAATCAGACGAAAAATATCAGGTTCCCGTGTGGATGCGACCTCTGTTGCCGTTGCTCTGCAACACCGGAGGGAACGATCCGGAAGAACTGCTGAATGATACAGAAACCACTGCCAGTGCGAATGTTGTCCGTTATGTACTGATAGTTGCTGTGCGGTCGCAGGTTGATCTGCTGCAGCTTCTGTACAGGAAAGGGCTGTTGCGCACAGAGATACCAGGTGGCTTTTCACCGGAAGAAGCGCAGGCACTCCTGGATAATCTGGAGCGCAGCCATATCAGCAAGGCGCTGTCGGGCGAGCGAATGGCAGCCCGTGACAGAAATGCCGATCTGGCCTGGATTCGACAGCAACTGGTCGATGCCGCCTGGTTTGTCCGTGCCACACTGGAAGCGCATGGGATGAGCGTCGGAAATGAGAGTCCCCCTGCTCAGCCGGAGACAATGCCGGACATACAGACACGGGAACTGGTGATGTTGATCAAGCGACTGGCATCATCGCTGAAAGCGGTGAAACCGGACAGTTGTGTGGTGCGTGAAGCGCAGGACTGGCTGCGCGACAGAAAACTTGTGGATATCACAGATATTCTCCGGTGAACCAGGCATGTATATTTTACGCAGGGACATGCCGGTCATGATCGTTTCGTTCCAGGGGTGGTCTGGAGATCATGCGGTGTGCTCCCTGCTCTCGCCGGAATAAGGACGTCGCCGCCGGCTCCGCTTTTACCCGGCCATGCGGGGCATGGCCTTGTGGGTTTTCAGTTATGTGGCCTCAGCGTCGTGTGCGGGCTGTGCCGTGCCTCCATCGTAGCCGGGCTTCTGCGGGCGGGTTG
>NZ_JBJQJE010000049.1:0-4198 GCF_046487585.1 Escherichia sp. WS1265 | reverse complement strand
TTAAAAACAAGATCTAAAAACTTAACGACGAGCCTGTGGATAACTTGGAGTGCTGAAAACAAAAAACCAATAAAAACAATGCGTTGCAAAAAAGCAGAATTGCAAGTTCCGAATACACCCCCTCCAACCCTGTGGAAATCCAGTATTCATGCGGGTTCAGCGCATATCACCTCCCGAAAAACCGTGCGTATGTGCTCAATCAGGCGACGGATTCACTTCCGCTTCCTCGCCCACTCGCTCGCTAACGCTCGGTCGCTGGGACTGCGGCGAGCGGACGATACAATCACTGTCCTGGCAGCGCTTCCAGCTCGTTAATCAGCGGCAGTATGCGCGTCACATCAGCCTGTCGTGTCACCTCTGCCTTCAGGAACTGGAGTAACCAGGCACGCAACTGCACCTCCTCCGGCTTTCTGACCTTTGCCAGCAATGCTGCACCCACAATGACCTTCTGCGCTGTGTCCAGACTCCTGCTCTTCGCCTTCAGGCGCTGTAATCTGGCCTCAGCATCAGCAATCTTCTGTTCGAGTGTTCTGCTCATGATGTAACTCCGTGCGCGATGAAAAATCGCATTTTAGCGCGTCACTGGTAGTTTAAAAACTGAGCTGGCATAATGCACGGAAAATCACGAAGTGCGCACTTATACAATCTCCACTCCGTTTCGATTGTGTGCGCCCTGCGGGGCTGAAAGAAAACCACAAAAAGGCATTACGGCAGAAATGGCGATTTATCATCTCAGCATGAAAATCATCTCCAGAAACAGCGGCTACAGCGCCGTTGCTTCTGCTGCCTATCGTTCCGGTTCACTGATGCTTGATGAGCGTACCGGACTGACTCACGACTACACCCGCAAAAGCGGTGTGGCTGAAGCTGTGATTCTGACTCCCGCGACAGCCCCTGCCTGGTGTACGAACCGTGCCGAACTCTGGAATGCCGTTGAGAAGGCCGAACGCCGGAAGAACTCACAACTTGCGCGGGAAATTGAACTCGCCATCCCCCGCGAACTACCGCAGGATGCCGCACGGGAAACCGTTCTCGCCTTTGTCAGAGAAAACTTTGTCAGTCAGGGCATGATTGCTGATGTGGCGTTCCATCACATGGATAAAACAAATCCCCATGCGCACATCATGCTGACCACGAGAGCTGTCGGACCTGCTGGATTCGGTGGAAAGGTCAGGGACTGGAACGACCGGACACATGCCGAGACGTGGCGTGCATCATGGGCTGACCATGCGAACAGGGCACTGGCGAACGCCGGTTATCAGGAAGAGATAGACCATCGTTCATACGAGCGACAGGGGCTTGAGAAAACGCCTGGTATTCACCTCGGAAAGTCTGCCTGTGCGATGGAAACACGCGGTATCGAAACAGAACGCGGCGAACAGAATCGTCTGATTAACAGACTTAACCTGGAAATACAGATTTCCCGTACCGAACTCAGAAACAGCGGGCTGACAGAGCCTGCCCGCCGTGTGGCTGACCTTCTGAATATCGTGCTTCCTGACAACGCAACTTCGTACACACTACGTGACATCATCGAAGCGTTGCCGAAGGACAGTAATGCGGCATGGAAACTCACCAGTAATGCCATGTCGATGATGGCAGATATGCAGGCGACGCGCAGACGCTGGGAAGAGCTGAACACCGAACGAAAGGAAGCGATGAGCCATGCTGCCAGCCTGAAAAAATCATCGCCGTTTTCGTCCGGTTTTTCCCGTATTCCCCTGATGCAATGGGCGGCACCGGAATACCGTAGCGAACAGGGAAAAATCCAGTCGCTGAGCCAGCAAATGGAAAAATTGCGACAGCATTACCGGAAGGTGGAGAAACAGGACATTCCCGCGAGTCAGACGGCATTTGAAAAACAGTGGCAGCAGTGGGGGGCATCCGGCCTTGCAGCTCTCAGAGTCCAGTTGCTTAAACGTGAAGAGGAATTGCGCCGGAAGGAGCAGGAGGATACAGAACGTAGTCGCGCGGAGCGACGAGCGGAACAGCTCAGGAAAAATGACAATGCCGTTATGGATTCAGGGGTACTGAGCGCAGTCGTTACGGAGTATGGCGAGGCCCCCATGCCTGGTAACGGGGAAATGACCTGTTACCTTCTGCTTCACAACCGGAACGGAGAATACACGCTCTGGGGGAACGAGCTGGAGAAATACCGCACCAGAATCTTTGAGCGTGTTGATTTAATGCGTGACAGGAGTGGTTATATCTGTGACCGAAGCGAAATCGGTCAACATCCACCACTGCAACGTGTTTATTCCTCTGCGACCTTTGAGCAACTTCTGACGCAGGTTTGCCAGACATGGCCGCAATATACCCGCAATCTCCGCCAGCCGAAGACATGGCCGGAGTCTTTCTGTCTTGGAGAAGACCGCCAGCCAGCCATGCCATCACTGGCAGCAAGGAAGGTGGATTTTACGCAGGGACGTCTGCTAGCGACGCTGATGCCGGTAATGAGTTCTGTCGACCGGGAAACCCGCCAGCTTCAGCTTTTGCTGGTCATGGGCGTGGATGACTCTCTGGGCGGTGTTGTCCGGCTTAATGGTACGCTGTATCCCGCGTTTGCCGTTCCCTCAGCCGATAACAGCCAGCTGGTCATCAGTGCACTGACCGATAAGGGGTTACGGTATGCAGGGTATGGTGTTGCCGTAAATCACGATGCAGACAGCCACATATCACCTGCGCCGGAACTTATGGAGTTTCATCTGAAAACCCGTGAGGCACCGCTTTTTGCTGCCGTCAACACACCAGAAAAACAGCCGGATCATCTGTTCCGCTCGCTGGGTTTTAATCGTACCTGGGACGAATGGCGGCGCGAGGAAGATGCACGAACACACGCCACCGAGAGGAGACATGATCGCGGTTGGTCACAGTGAATGTGAACAATATTTTGTTTTGTTTAACATCGTGTTATGTTCGTCGATGTTCTTCGATGTTCATCGACAGGGATGAATGCAAGAAGCACACACATAATGCAAGCATAGTTTTGTTTTTCCGCCCCCGAAAAATGGGGGTTCTTTTTTCGCTGCATTAGAGCGCTTTTGACGCAATTTTTCACTTCAATAGTACCTTCGCACTACTAACACAAAAAAAACGCAGCAGGGAGCGTTTTAGGTGCCTTAAAATCGATTCTAGATCGTCATCTTGATCTGTTTGTCTTCCTTGAAGCGAAAATGCAGGGCTACAACCGTGCGCCCCTTTTTGATCGTCTCAACCGTTACAGCCAGGTCGCTTTTTTTGTTCAGTTCGTCAACACAGGGTTTTATTAGATCCCTGTTTAACGTTTTGAAATCTTTATATTTACCATCAAGCATCAGTGATGATTTAAAATCATCGAGGGCGATAATACGTTCCCCAGTACTGCGGAATTGCTGGAGAATTTCGTATATTCTTATGCTGTAACTTCTTGATAAATTAGAAATATTTTTAATGACGACTCTGGTGAATTGCCCCTTCAACTGTGTCAGATAAGGCATTACCGCGTCAGAAAAAGTGATTTGTGCTTTCCCCTCTCCCCTCGCGTACTGTGCCCGATACTGAATCCAGCGGAACTCCTCGCGCTTCTCGTCGTCCTTGAGAATGATCGACCTGTCCCACAAACGATCGATCGCTTCCTGTAGCTGAACCTCGGCATTTTTCCGCCCCATATCAGGGAATGAATCAAAATATTCCGCAGCTGTAATGGTCATTGTCTTTTGCAATTCAGGTGAAGCTACGTCAGTACCGGAGTTAAGTCGGCTTATGCAGAGCAATAAGAAACGCTGTTCTTGTAAAGTTAGCTTGTAACTGGCCTCAACCAGCGCATTGGACTTATAGGCTATCAGAGGGTTTGATGTCATTTTAACCACCAGGCCAAAAATGAGGTGAAATAAAAACCTATCACCTTTAGCATTGGTGAGCAATTATATTTTCACCCCCCATTTTCCTGTGAATATTACCTTAAATCTCCTCACCTTTACCTTAAATTACCTCACCCAAGCACCTTAAATTATATCACCTTTACCTTAAATCATATCACCTATAGCGTTGTAACATTTTGTTTTCTATAAGGAATTTTGGCGCTAAAACAAGTATTAAAAACAAGATCTTAAAAACAAGATCTAAAAACTTAACGACGAGCCTGTGGATAACTTGGAGTGCTGAAAACAAAAAACCAATAAAAACAATGCGTTGCAAAAAAGCAGAATTGCAAGTTCCG
>NZ_JBJQJE010000048.1:0-4441 GCF_046487585.1 Escherichia sp. WS1265 | reverse complement strand
TGGTCCCACCTGACCCCATGCCGAACTCAGAAGTGAAACGCCGTAGCGCCGATGGTAGTGTGGGGTCTCCCCATGCGAGAGTAGGGAACTGCCAGGCATCAAATTAAGCAGAAGGCCCAGTCGGAAGACTGGGCCTTTTTGCGTTTCTACAAACTCTCCCTGTCGTCATTACTACAAGCCATCCCCCCACAGATACGGTAAACTAGCCTCGTTTTTGCATCAGGAAAGCAGCTATGAACCACTCCTTAAAACCCTGGAACACATTTGGCATTGATCATAATGCTCAGCACATTGTATGTGCCGAAGACGAACAACAACTACTCAATGCCTGGCAGCATGCAACCGCAGAAGGGCAACCCGTTCTTATTCTGGGTGAAGGAAGTAATGTACTTTTTCTGGAAGACTATCGCGGCACGGTGATCATCAACCGGATCAAAGGTATCGAAATTCATGATGAACCTGATGCGTGGTATTTACATGTAGGAGCCGGAGAAAACTGGCATCGCCTGGTAAAATACACTTTGCAGGAAGGTATGCCTGGTTTGGAAAATCTGGCATTAATTCCTGGTTGTGTCGGCTCATCACCTATCCAGAATATTGGTGCTTATGGCGTAGAATTACAGCGAGTTTGCGCTTATGTTGACTGTGTTGAACTGGCGACAGGCAAGCAGGTGCGCTTAACTGCCAAAGAGTGCCGTTTTGGCTATCGCGACAGTATTTTTAAACATGAATACCAGGACCGCTTCGCCATTGTAGCCGTAGGTCTGCGTCTGCCAAAAGAGTGGCAACCTGTACTAACGTATGGTGAATTAACTCGTCTGGATCCTACAACAGTAACGCCACAGCAAGTATTTAATGCGGTGTGTCATATGCGCACCACCAAACTCCCTGATCCAAAAGTGAATGGCAATGCCGGTAGTTTCTTCAAAAACCCTGTTGTATCTGCCGAAACGACTAAAGCATTACTGGCACAATTTCCAACAGCACCAAATTATCCCCAGGCGGATGGTTCAGTAAAACTGGCAGCAGGTTGGCTTATCGATCAGTGCCAGCTAAAAGGGATGCAAATGGGTGGGGCTGCGGTGCACCGTCAACAGGCGTTAGTCCTCATTAATGAAGACAATGCAAAAAGCGAAGATGTGGTGCAACTGGCACATCATGTAAGACAAAAAGTGGGTGAAAAATTTAATGTCTGGCTTGAGCCTGAAGTTCGCTTTATTGGTGCATCAGGTGAAGTTAGCGCAGTGGAGACGATTTCATGAAGGATAATACCGTTCCGCTGAAATTAATCGCGCTGTTAGCGAATGGCGAATTTCACTCTGGTGAGCAGTTGGGTGAAACGTTAGGAATGAGCCGGGCGGCCATTAATAAACACATTCAGACACTGCGTGACTGGGGCGTTGATGTCTTTACCGTTCCGGGTAAAGGATACAGCCTGCCTGAGCCTATCCAGTTACTTAATGCTGAACAGATATTGGGTCAGCTGGATGGCGGTAGTGTAACTGTGCTGCCCGTTATTGACTCCACGAATCAGTACCTTCTTGATCGTATCGGAGAGCTTAAATCGGGCGACGCCTGTGTTGCAGAATACCAGCAGGCTGGCCGTGGTCGCCGGGGTCGGAAATGGTTTTCGCCTTTTGGCGCAAACTTATATTTGTCGATGTTCTGGCGTCTGGAACAAGGCCCGGCGGCGGCGATTGGTTTAAGTCTGGTTATCGGTATCGTGATGGCGGAAGTATTACGCAAGCTGGGTGCAGATAAAGTTCGTGTTAAATGGCCTAATGACCTCTATCTGCAGGATCGCAAGCTGGCAGGCATTCTTGTGGAGCTAACTGGCAAAACCGGCGATGCGGCGCAAATAGTCATTGGAGCCGGGATCAACATGGCAATGCGTCGTGTTGAAGAGAGTGTCGTTAATCAAGGGTGGATCACGCTGCAGGAAGCCGGGATCAATCTCGATCGTAATACGTTGGCGGCCATGCTCATACGTGAATTACGCGCGGCGCTGGAACTCTTCGAGCAAGAAGGATTGGCACCTTATCTTTCGCGCTGGGAAAAGCTGGATAATTTTATTAATCGCCCAGTGAAACTTATCATTGGTGATAAAGAAATATTTGGCATTTCACGCGGAATAGACAAACAGGGCGCTTTATTGCTTGAGCAGGATGGAATAATAAAACCCTGGATGGGCGGTGAAATATCCCTGCGTAGTGCGGAATAATAAGATAGGGGAGCATTAGCTCCCCTGAAAATTATTTGCGTAGCCTGACCTCTTCTACCGCATGATTAGCACTTTTCGTCAGGATTAAACTGGCGCGCTCGCGAGTAGGTAGAATATTTTGCTTTAAGTTCAGCCAGTTGATCTCTTTCCACAACGTCATGGCAGTATTAATCGCTTCTTCTTTAGTTAATTTCGCGTAGTTATGAAAATAGGAATCCGGGTCTGTAAAAGCCCCTTCGCGGAATTTCAGGAAACGGTTGATATACCACGTCTGAAGTAAGTCTTCCGGTGCATCAACATATATCGAAAAATCGACAAAATCAGAAACAAATACATGATGTGGATCGTGTGGATAATCCATCCCGCTCTGTAAGACATTTAACCCTTCAAGAATTAAAATATCAGGCTGAACAACCGTTTTATCTCCATCCGGGATCACATCATAAATAAGATGCGAGTAAACAGGTGCTGTAACGTTTGGCACGCCGGATTTGAGATCGGAAACAAACTTCACCAGGCGATGCATATCATACGATTCCGGGAAGCCTTTCTTCTTCATCAGACCACGTTCTTTCAGAACCTGATTAGGGTGAAGGAAGCCATCAGTCGTGATCAGTTCAACACGACGATGTTCCGGCCAACGGCTTAATAGCGCCTGCAATACACGGGCGGTTGTACTTTTCCCCACCGCGACACTACCAGCAATACTGATAATGTAAGGAATGCGTTGCCCGTTGGTACCAAGAAACTGTTCCAGAACTGCCTGACGGCGCAGATTCGAGCTTATATAGAAGTTCAGCAAACGTGACAAAGGTAAATAGATCTCGGCAACTTCTTCTAACGAGAGATCTTCATTAATACCTTTGAGACGGGCGATCTCATCTTCCGATAACGTCATAGGTACGGAATCACGCAGAGCTGCCCACTGGTTGCGGTCAAACTGTAGGTAAGGCGTCATTAACGTTTGCTCTTTTATACTCATAAGCATGTTTCTGGCGGTCATAGCTCTATCGGCAAAGCGATATTTGCCATGGCGCATCACAGTTCTGTTGAATGGGTTAATGGGCAGGAGGGTAACACCAGATGGGGAGGAATAATAAGAAAAAATCTCTCCCGGGAAGCTATCGTTGAAAAGCAATGTGACAGATATTCCATCTGATAAAAAGAATTATGGTTTAGCAGGAGCGCATTGTTGAGCACAATGATGTTGAAAAAGTGTGCTAATCTGCCCTCCGTTCGGCTGTTTCTTCATCGTGTCGCATAAAATGTGACCAATAAAACAAATTATGCAATTTTTTAGTTGCATGAACTCGCATGTCTCCATAGAATGCGCGCTACTTGATGCCGACTTAGCTCAGTAGGTAGAGCAACTGACTTGTAATCAGTAGGTCACCAGTTCGATTCCGGTAGTCGGCACCATCAAGTCCGGTGGGGTTCCCGAGCGGCCAAAGGGAGCAGACTGTAAATCTGCCGTCACAGACTTCGAAGGTTCGAATCCTTCCCCCACCACCAATTTCGGCCACGCGATGGCGTAGCCCGAGACGATAAGTTCGCTTACCGGCTCGAATAAAGAGAGCTTCTCTCGATATTCAGTGCAGAATGAAAATCAGGTAGCCGAGTTCCAGGATGCGGGCATCGTATAATGGCTATTACCTCAGCCTTCCAAGCTGATGATGCGGGTTCGATTCCCGCTGCCCGCTCCAAGATGTGCTGATATAGCTCAGTTGGTAGAGCGCACCCTTGGTAAGGGTGAGGTCGGCAGTTCGAATCTGCCTATCAGCACCACTTCTTTTCTCCTCCCTGTTTTTTCCTTCTGTTTATTGCATTCAACAAGTCGGGCATGTTGCCTGGTTGATGTGGTGATATCACCGATTTATCCGTGTCTTAGAGGGACAATCGATGTCTAAAGAAAAGTTTGAACGTACAAAACCGCACGTTAACGTCGGTACTATCGGCCACGTTGACCATGGTAAAACAACGCTGACCGCTGCAATCACTACCGTACTGGCTAAAACCTACGGCGGTGCTGCTCGCGCATTCGACCAGATCGATAACGCGCCGGAAGAAAAAGCTCGTGGTATCACCATCAACACTTCTCACGTTGAATACGACACCCCGACCCGTCACTACGCACACGTAGACTGCCCGGGGCACGCCGACTATGTTAAAAACATGATCACCGGTGCTGCTCAGATGGACGGCGCGATCCTGGTAGTTGCT
>NZ_JBJQJE010000047.1:0-4519 GCF_046487585.1 Escherichia sp. WS1265 | reverse complement strand
GCACGGCTGGGACGGAAGTCGCTGTCGTTCTCAAAATCGGTGGAGCTGCATGACAAAGTCATCGGGCATTATCTGAACATAAAACACTATCAATAAGTTGGAGTCATTACCGCTTTTAAGACCCACTTTCACATTTAAGTTGTTTTTCTAATCCGCATATGATCAATTCAAGGCCGAATAAGAAGGCTGGCTCTGCACCTTGGTGATCAAATAATTCGATAGCTTGTCGTAATAATGGCGGCATACTATCAGTAGTAGGTGTTTCCCTTTCTTCTTTAGCGACTTGATGCTCTTGATCTTCCAATACGCAACCTAAAGTAAAATGCCCCACAGCGCTGAGTGCATATAATGCATTCTCTAGTGAAAAACCTTGTTGGCATAAAAAGGCTAATTGATTTTCGAGAGTTTCATACTGTTTTTCTGTAGGCCGTGTACCTAAATGTACTTTTGCTCCATCGCGATGACTTAGTAAAGCACATCTAAAACTTTTAGCGTTATTACGTAAAAAATCTTGCCAGCTTTCCCCTTCTAAAGGGCAAAAGTGAGTATGGTGCCTATCTAACATCTCAATGGCTAAGGCGTCGAGCAAAGCCCGCTTATTTTTTACATGCCAATACAATGTAGGCTGCTCTACACCTAGCTTCTGGGCGAGTTTACGGGTTGTTAAACCTTCGATTCCGACCTCATTAAGCAGCTCTAATGCGCTGTTAATCACTTTACTTTTATCTAATCTAGACATCATTAATTCCTAATTTTTGTTGACACTCTATCATTGATAGAGTTATTTTACCACTCCCTATCAGTGATAGAGAAAAGTGAAATGAATAGTTCGACAAAGATCGCATTGGTAATTACGTTACTCGATGCCATGGGGATTGGCCTTATCATGCCAGTCTTGCCAACGTTATTACGTGAATTTATTGCTTCGGAAGATATCGCTAACCACTTTGGCGTATTGCTTGCACTTTATGCGTTAATGCAGGTTATCTTTGCTCCTTGGCTTGGAAAAATGTCTGACCGATTTGGTCGGCGCCCAGTGCTGTTGTTGTCATTAATAGGCGCATCGCTGGATTACTTATTGCTGGCTTTTTCAAGTGCGCTTTGGATGCTGTATTTAGGCCGTTTGCTTTCAGGGATCACAGGAGCTACTGGGGCTGTCGCGGCATCGGTCATTGCCGATACCACCTCAGCTTCTCAACGCGTGAAGTGGTTCGGTTGGTTAGGGGCAAGTTTTGGGCTTGGTTTAATAGCGGGGCCTATTATTGGTGGTTTTGCAGGAGAGATTTCACCGCATAGTCCCTTTTTTATCGCTGCGTTGCTAAATATTGTCGCTTTCCTTGTGGTTATGTTTTGGTTCCGTGAAACCAAAAATACACGTGATAATACAGATACCGAAGTAGGGGTTGAGACGCAATCGAATTCGGTATACATCACTTTATTTAAAACGATGCCCATTTTGTTGATTATTTATTTTTCAGCGCAATTGATAGGCCAAATTCCCGCAACGGTGTGGGTGCTATTTACCGAAAATCGTTTTGGATGGAATAGCATGATGGTTGGCTTTTCATTAGCGGGTCTTGGTCTTTTACACTCAGTATTCCAAGCCTTTGTGGCAGGAAGAATAGCCACTAAATGGGGCGAAAAAACGGCAGTACTGCTCGGATTTATTGCAGATAGTAGTGCATTTGCCTTTTTAGCGTTTATATCTGAAGGTTGGTTAGTTTTCCCTGTTTTAATTTTATTGGCTGGTGGTGGGATCGCTTTACCTGCATTACAGGGAGTGATGTCTATCCAAACAAAGAGTCATCAGCAAGGTGCTTTACAGGGATTATTGGTGAGCCTTACCAATGCAACCGGTGTTATTGGCCCATTACTGTTTGCTGTTATTTATAATCATTCACTACCAATTTGGGATGGCTGGATTTGGATTATTGGTTTAGCGTTTTACTGTATTATTATCCTGCTATCGATGACCTTCATGTTAACCCCTCAAGCTCAGGGGAGTAAACAGGAGACAAGTGCTTAGTTATTTCGTCACCAAATGATGTTATTCCGCGAAATATAATGACCCTCTTGATAACCCAAGAGGGCATTTTTTACGATAAAGAAGATTTAGCTTCAAATAAAACCTATCTATTTTATTTATCTTTCAAGCTCAATAAAAAGCCGCGGTAAATAGCAATAAATTGGCCTTTTTTATCGGCAAGCTCTTTTAGGTTTTTCGCATGTATTGCGATATGCATAAACCAGCCATTGAGTAAGTTTTTAAGCACATCATCATCATAAGCTTTAAGTTGGTTCTCTTGGATCAATTTGCTGACAATGGCGTTTACCTTACCAGTAATGTATTCAAGGCTAATTTTTTCAAGTTCATTCCAACCAATGATAGGCATCACTTCTTGGATAGGGATAAGGTTTTTATTATTATCAATAATATAATCAAGATAATGTTCAAATATACTTTCTAAGGCAGACCAACCATTTGTTAAATCAGTTTTTGTTGTGATGTAGGCATCAATCATAATTAATTGCTGCTTATAACAGGCACTGAGTAATTGTTTTTTATTTTTAAAGTGATGATAAAAGGCACCTTTGGTCACCAACGCTTTTCCCGAGATCTCATCTATTGAAACAGCTTGATAGCCTTTTTCAACAAACAATATTCGTGCTGAGTTAACCAGTGATTGATAGGTACTCTTAAAATTTTCTTGTTGATGATTTTTATTTTCCATGATAGATTTAAAATAACATACCGTCAGTATGTTTATGGTATCATGATGATGTGGTCGTGACAATCTTAAGAACATTTAGGTTATTTTATGTATATTGAACAGCATTCTCGCTATCAAAATAAAGCTAATAACATCCAATTAAGATATGATGATAAGCAGTTTCATACAACGGTTATCAAAGATGTTCTATTATGGATTGAACATAATTTAGATCAGTCTTTACTGCTTGATGATGTGGCGAATAAAGCGGGTTATACCAAGTGGTATTTTCAGCGGCTGTTCAAAAAAGTAACAGGGGTCACACTGGCTAGCTATATTCGTGCTCGTCGTTTGACGAAAGCGGCTGTTGAGTTGAGGTTGACGAAAAAAACTATCCTTGAGATCGCATTAAAATATCAATTTGATTCCCAACAATCTTTTACACGTCGATTTAAGTACATTTTTAAGGTTACACCAAGTTATTATCGGCGTAATAAATTATGGGAATTGGAGGCAATGCACTGAGAGATCCCCTCATAATTTCCCCAAAGCGTAACCATGTGTGAATAAATTTTGAGCTAGTAGGGTTGCAGCCACGAGTAAGTCTTCCCTTGTTATTGTGTAGCCAGAATGCCGCAAAACTTCCATGCCTAAGCGAACTGTTGAGAGTACGTTTCGATTTCTGACTGTGTTAGCCTGGAAGTGCTTGTCCCAACCTTGTTTCTGAGCATGAACGCCCGCAAGCCAACATGTTAGTTGAAGCATCAGGGCGATTAGCAGCATGATATCAAAACGCTCTGAGCTGCTCGTTCGGCTATGGCGTAGGCCTAGTCCGTAGGCAGGACTTTTCAAGTCTCGGAAGGTTTCTTCAATCTGCATTCGCTTCGAATAGATATTAACAAGTTGTTTGGGTGTTCGAATTTCAACAGGTAAGTTAGTTGCTAGAACCCATGGCTCCTTTGCCGACGCTGAGTAGATTTTAGGTGACGGGTGGTGACAATGAGTCCGTGTCGAGCGCTGATTTTTTCGGCCTTTAGAGCGAGATTTATACAATAGAATTTGGCATGAGATTGGATTGCTTTTAGTCAGCCTCTTATAGCCTAAAGTCTTTGAGTGACTAGATGACATATCATGTAAGTTGCTGATAGGTTTCCAGTTTTCCGCTCCTAGGTCTGCATATTGTACTTTTCCTCTTACTCGACTTAACCAGTACCAACCCAGCTTCTCAACGGATTTATACCATGGCACTTTAAAGCCAGCATCACTGACAATGAGCGGTGTGGTGTTACTCGGTAGAATGCTCGCAAGGTCGGCTAGAAATTGGTCATGAGCTTTCTTTGAACATTGCTCTGAAAGCGGGAACGCTTTCTCATAAAGAGTAACAGAACGACCGTGTAGTGCGACTGAAGCTCGCAATACCATAAGTCGTTTTTGCTCACGAATATCAGACCAGTCAACAAGTACAATGGGCATCGTATTGCCCGAACAGATAAAGCTAGCATGCCAACGGTATACAGCGAGTCGCTCTTTGTGGAGGTGACGATTACCTAACAATCGGTCGATTCGTTTGATGTTATGTTTTGTTCTCGCTTTGGTTGGCAGGTTACGGCCAAGTTCGGTAAGAGTGAGAGTTTTACAGTCAAGTAATGCGTGGCAAGCCAACGTTAAGCTGTTGAGTCGTTTTAAGTGTAATTCGGGGTAATGACTCCAACTTACTGATAGTGTTTTATGTTCAGATAATGCCCGATGACCTTGTCATGCAGCTCCACCGATTTTGAGAACGACAGTGACTTCCGTCCCAGCCTTGC
>NZ_JBJQJE010000046.1:0-4603 GCF_046487585.1 Escherichia sp. WS1265 | reverse complement strand
CACGCCATCTTTTGTCTGCTGCAGTTGTTCAGACAATACTTTCAGCATTTTTTTCTCAACGGCCACGCCATCTTTTGTCTGCTGCAGTTGTTCAGACAATACTTTCAGCATTTTTTTCTCAACGGCCACGCCATCTTTTGTCTGCTGCAGTTGTTCAGACAATACTTTCAGCATCTTTTTCTCAACGGCCACGCTATCTTTTATCTGCTGCAGTTGTTCAGACAATGCTTTCAGCGTCTTTTTCTCAACGGCCACGCTGTCAAACAACATCTGAGACAAATTTTTCACAACATAGTGTCTCGGTGTTAGGTCGTAGCCGTTATCTCTGATTTCCCGTAGGGTCGCAACTTTGCAGAAACCTGTCTGGTCTTTATATTTGGCCAATTTACTATCACCACGCGCTATCCGTGCTGTCAATGCTTTCGGAGAGCTGCGCCAGGCATGGTAGGTATCGGCGATGGTAGCAATATCTTCCGGTGCTAACTCTTTCGTTGTGTGGCGAATCATGGTGCCGAGATGACGCGCATCAATAAACAGTGTCTCACCGTGACGAGACCGGTAACCTCTAGTCTCATCTGCAGCCTTCGATTTCGTTATCAACCATAAACATACCGACATCTGTGTGGTGTAAAACAACCAACCGGGGAGGGCTATCATACAGTCGATAACATCATTCTCGATAAGTTGAGCGCGGATTTCACCTTCGCCACTGTTGTTAGAACTCATCGACGCGTTTGCCAGCACAAAACCTGCTACGCCATTAGCTGACAGTCTAGAAAGCATGTGCAGAATCCAAGCGTAGTTAGCGTTACTGACAGGCGGTATTCGATAACCATCAAATCGAGGATCTTTAATTAATTCTGATTCGTTACGCCAGTCTTTCTGGTTGAAGGGCGGGTTAGCCAGAATATAGTCGGCTTTTAGTTCTGGGTGCTGGTCGCTAAAGAAGGTGTCTGCTGGGCGTTTGCCGAGGTTCGCTGAAAGACCGCGAATGGCGAGATTCATTTTTGCCAGTTTATACGTTATGTCATTCAGTTCCTGTCCGTACAGCGAGATATCTTGGCTTTTCTCCTGATGATTCTCGGCAAACTTAACCGACTGTACTAACATCCCCGCCGAACCACAGCACGGATCATAAATTTTGCCTTGGAAGGGTTCGAGCATTTTCGTTAACAGGGTTACCACGCATTTTGGCGTATAGAACTCCCTCCCGCCTTTGCCTTCAGTTGCAGCAAACCTGCCGAGAAGGTATTCATAAAAACGTCCGAAAAAGTCTTCTTTCGACAGCGATTCAACGTCTGTTTCATGCTCGAATGGTTCGATGTTATCGATAGCGTCAATCAGTGACGTCATTTTTTGGGGCTCGAGGTTCTGGCGACTGAAGTAGTTGTTTGGTAGTCCCCCTTTCAGGGACGGGTTACATTTTTCAATAGTCGAAAGAGCTGAATCTATACGCGCGGTGATATCATCCCGCTTTGCATGTTGCCGAATAAACCCCCATCGGGCTTTTTCAGGCAGCCAAAAGATTTTGGTTTTAGGTAACCAGAAGATATTGTCTTGCTGGTAGAAAACGGTCAGATCAAGGAAATCATCCAAACCGGCGGTAATCATTTTCTGGCGTTGTACTTCAAACTCATCGCTAATTAGTTTTAAAAATACAAGACTTAATACAACAAGCTTGTATTCGGAATATTTTATGTTGCCACGAAGCTGGTTTGCTGCATCCCATAATGTTTCTTCAAAGCCTTTATTTGAACCAACTTTTTGAATTAATACTTTATCCATGATATTTGAAATTAATTTTTAGTATAACATTTTTGACATTATCCACGCCTAAAGGACGTGGATGCCGACGATATTTCGCTGTCGGATGAATCATTTCGGTTCAATGGTGCCGGGGTTCACAATACCGCCAGAACATTGAAAACTGGCGTTAACACCGTCATCAGAACTTAAAAAACTCTCGCCAGAGCGAATAACGTCTTCACCCGTTGCACATGCTGATGTGGCGCTTATCTGCGAACCTTATGAGTAATGGAGCTTCGTTGGCAGTAAAGCCCGGCAGCGCAGGCTCTGGTACGCATACTATACAGGCGTGCTGGCCTGCAAAACACTCTGCTTTTCACGTTCTGGTGAGCTTCACGAAAAAGTCATAGGAGCGTTTTTATTGAAAAATACATATTCTACTAATTGGAGGCGTCACCCTTTTAGCGGCCGGCATCTCATACCATTTGTGCGTTTCAGGGGGAATTTTATCAGTAGGTTATTAATACATGCCTTCACTATCCCCCTCTTCTTAATGCAATTTACTTAAGTGGAGCGGCACACCATTTCATTGGGCAGCTGATTTTTGATAACTTAACTACCCAAGTCCTTAATGGGTGAGCTTGTTACGAACACTATTTTCTCTCCCTTTTAGATACACCAATTTCAAATTGTAAAGTCAAGCATTATCTTTCCGTTCATTGGATTCCCATTAAGCGTCTTCACAGCATCAACATAAGTATCAATATTTCCCTGTACAGCAATCATTGAAGTAAGGTCAATTTTTCCATCCAAGAAAAGCTTTGTAGCAAGTTCCCACTCTTTACCAGGCCACTCACCAGAATAGTTCATCCAACTGCCAAGTATACGGAGTTCCTTACGCAGAATAAAACCAAATATTTTTTCGGGAAGCTTCAGGTCATTATGGAGAGTGCCAACAAGAGCAATTTGAGCTTGGGGCCCCGCGATATGAATAGCCAATTGAACTGCCGCCGAATTACCTGCAGTTTCCAGAATCAGTTGTGAGAAACGACGTGTATTTAGAGCCTTGTCAATCATCTCAGCAGACATTTCTGCGCTATTGTATGTATATGTGGCACCGATTTTTTTCGCTAGTTCAAGTCGCTCTGGATTTATATCAATCGCGGTTACTGACTTCGCGCCTAGCGCTGCGGCACACTGCATCGCCAATAGTCCAATAGTACCGGCTCCAATAATTATAACTTCTTTACCTTCAACTCCTCCAGCCAGCTTCATTGCATGCAGCCCAACTGTTACCGGCTCAAAAAATGCGCCTTCGGTTGGAGTGATACCTTCAGGTAACAGGAATAGGTTATTTCGCGGAACGACAGTATATTCACTGTTACCACCATAACATCTGGAACCAATAAACTGATAGTTTTTGCACTGGGACCATAATTGTCTTTCACATTCAGGACAATTAAAACAAGGCTTGAGTGGGATACAGGAAACGAGGTCGCCCTGTTTCAAGTCTTTAACAGAAGAGCCTGTTTCCTGTACGATACCACTAAATTCATGTCCAAGAATAATAGGGTAAAAATGAGCACCATTATGAAAGATCCGAGGAATATCTGAGCCACATAACCCAGAACAGCAGACTTTTACCAGCACATCATCAACAGATGTGATCTGAGGTACTGTTTTTTCTTCAATGCAAATATTACCACCAGAATTTATTACCACAGATTTCATATAATTACTCCGAATATAAATAGCCATTAGCAGAGAACTGGTTCTCTCCCTCTTTAGTCCTCATTGTTTTTTGTAGGGTACAACGTATTAAATTTTTCCTTCACTGCCGCAGACGCCGATAATACGCGTAACGACTTCCTTCATGGCGGCTTTTGCTGGCTGCATATAATGGCGAGGATCATTTGCCGCCGGATTGTTGTAGAAATATCCTTTTAACGCATTGGCAAAAGCAATTTTCAGTTCTGTCGCAACATTCACTTTGCAGATACCGCTGCGGATACAATGCTGAATGTCCTGTTCCGATAATCCCGAAGCGCCATGCAACACCAACGGAACATCCACTAACTGACGAATTTGTTCCAGCCGGGCAAAGTCTAGACGTGGTTCATTCGTGTACAAGCCATGTGCTGTGCCTATTGCTACTGCCAGGGAGTCAATTTGTGTACGTTGCACAAACTCTGCGGCTGCAACAGGTGATGTATAAGCAGAATCTTTTTCATCCACCAACAAATCATCCTCCTGTCCGCCAAGGCGGCCTAGTTCAGCCTCGACGCTGACATCAAAGCTGTGGCAAAACGTAGTGACTTCTTTCACTCGCGCGATATTTTCTTCAAACGGCAGATGAGAACCATCAATCATGACTGAGCGAATTCCTGCGCGTACTTTATTAAAAATGTCATCGCTATCTTCATGGTGGTCGAGATGTAGGACTAATGGCAGGCGGTACTCATGAGCTAGAGATTGTACTAACGAAATTAAACTTCCCACGCCGCCATAACTATAAGTACTAGGTGTTCCCGCCAATATAACGGGAGAGCGAAGTTGTGCGGCGCTCTCAGCGACAACCTGCAATGTTTCAAGGTTATGAATATTGAAAGCGGGGACTGCATATCCCTCTGACTGGGCTTTTTTCAGCATGTTTTTGCTTGAAATGATGTACATCGCAGCTCCTGTTTTTCGGCGTTCTTCTTACAAAACGAAGAAAGAGAATTCGGTGATGCCACCAGTAAGTTGGATTAGATGTATAATATGAGCTTTTGATATTCTTTATGGCCAGCGTTAACATTCATTGTCCCTGTTGTCAGTCTGCTCAGGTCTGTCGTCATGGGCAGAACCCTGAATGCCA
>NZ_JBJQJE010000045.1:0-4748 GCF_046487585.1 Escherichia sp. WS1265 | reverse complement strand
GTCATAGCCGACTGGCCGATAAACCGGGTCGGCGAACTGCTCCCCTGGCGCGTAGCACTGCCGACTGAATAACACATCCCCGTCAATACGGTTCTTGCTGCACGCTTACGGAGAATATCAATGCTGTTGATTAACTGCGACGAGGCTCCTGCGCTGAATCCCGGCTGGTCAGTTCGTACCAGTGCGTATTTTTCCACGAGAAAGTTCACTGCATCACACAGTGAAATGCCTGCCTCAATATGCTGCTCAATCACGCGTTCATCCACGAACGGTGTGTCATTCAGCGTAAGGCTGTAATGCTGGTCCAGTAACCGGGTGAGCAGTGTCTGCCAGATGGTGACGGGAGACGGGCAGCACGATACCTCCCGTACATGCGTGTCGGGTAATGTTTTCATACTGAAGATTTTCCTGATATGCAGAGATAAAAAATGAGACAGTGGCGTGGTGAAAACACCAGGCCGGAGCAGAAGGTTATTCCGGTGGTTTACTTTTTCGTTTCAGGTGTCGGATAAACAGCCAGATAAACGTAACCACAGGAGCCGAGGATGTCGGCTTCACAGGTCAGCCCCTTCGCATACAGTGTCACGGTATGCTGATGGCGGGGATTCAGTTCACCACTGGTGAGCATTAATTTCAGTTGTTTCATCAGCAGCGGAAAGGCCTGGTCCAGAGGGTACGCATCCGCATCTCTGAACCGGCCTCTGATACCGGCACGGTCGGCAAGGTAATGCAACCGGTTACCCTCCTGCACCAGACGGGCGCCGAAACAGGGCGTCACTGTGCAGGGTAGTCCCCACCAGGGATGGTCGTCATTGTCATCGGGATGCGTTGTCCCGGAAAGTGTGTCTGACACGATAAAATCCTCACAGAAAATCGGTGAATGATAGTTTAACGATGACGGGTCAGCCGGCGCGCAGACCGGCTTCGGTAAAGGTGTATTCGTTGATGAGCAGGACCTCATCCACAGCGGCGTCTGAGCTCAGCCAGTCGTACTCGTTTTCCGGGTGACGGAACATCAGTTCAGGGTGACGCTCATCAGCCGGACATACGGACCAAAACTGTCCTTACGGCGTTCTGCAAACACGGCCAGCACACCGGGAATATCCTGCACTTCACGACCGGTATACGCTTCAGCACTGCCGTGCCAGCGGTATTTGCCGGTACAGAACGGAAAAAGACGGGATGCCGGATGCTGACGGTGAATACGCATGGCTTCGCCACGGGTGATGATTTTCATAGTGGGATACCTCTGAAGACAGAAGATAAAAGTGAAAACAGGTGTGATGTGGTTGTGACGGGTTAAAGCAGACCATGTTCGGCAAAGGAGAAAACCTGGCTGCCACCGACTATCAGATGGTCCGGCACCCGGATATCCACCAGGCCCAGTGCCTGTACCAGACGTTCCGTGATAAGGCGGTCTGCCTTGCTGGGTGTGACTTCACCGGACGGGTGATTGTGTGCCAGCACCACAGCAGCGGCATTGTGATACAGGGCGCGTTTAATCACTTCACGGGGATGGACTTCCGTGCGGTTGATGGTGCCGGTGAAGAGGGTTTCACCGGCAATCAGCTGATTCTGGTTGTTCAGATACAGCACCCGGAACTCTTCACGCTCCAGTCCCGCCATGTTCAGAATCAGCCATTCTCGTGCCGCACGGGTGGAGGTGAAGGCCACGCCGGGTTCATGAAGATGGCGGTCCAGGGTTTTCAGGGCCCGTTGAATGAGGCTGCGCTCGCCGGGCGTCATCTCTCCGGGCAGAAAGGAAAGCTGTTGCATTGTACTTCTCTCCATTCAGTCGATGATGCGCATAATGGCGCTGCATTCCGGACGCTGCAGGGCGTAATCCCGCAGCCGGTAATAATGGACCGTCATGGCATAACACTCCGTACGACAGGCATGATGACTGTACGTCATCAGACAGGCAGCAATGCCGGCAGCTTCCGGACTCATTTCAGCGCGGTTACCGTTCATGGCATTGAACAGTACCCATGTTTCGTCATCATCGTCATCCGGTTCGGGTGCCATAAATGCCCCGCCGTTGTTCAGGGTGTACAGATTCCAGATACCACCGCAGTAGTCTTCGCACAGACGGTCCATCCAGCCGAAGACACGGGGCTCCAGGGTCACCCACTGTGGAATGAGGCCAAAGTGCTGCGGCCAGAAGCTGATGCGCTGTTCATCAGGGACGAGGGTGGCAACCAGTTGTTGCAGGTCAGTCTCCGGTGCACAGGCCGAAGAGGTGGTGTTCTGAGACAATGTTTTCATGTATGAAATCCTTGTAATGTGAATAAATGAGAGGGAGTAAAGGTCGGGACCTGGCAACATCACGTTCATCACTGACCGTGATGACCCGGTAATATCAGGGATGAATGATATTCGGCTGAAATTCCGGACAGCCGTACGCGTAACCGTTCCGGTCACAGACGGATGGCCAGATGCCATTGCCTGTATACTCAGTCTGCACAGACTGATTTCTCCGGGACGGTAAAGCAGACGGGTACACCAGGCGCACAGGTCATCATCAGAAATGGAACGACACCCCGGCAGCGCCTCCGGGGCGTCGGGTGATTCTGGTGCCTGAATCACGCCTTCAGGGACATGCTGCATCAGCGCAGGCTCTCCAGCAGCGTTTCTGCCATTACCCACAATGCGCGGTTGAGCTTAATATCGGTGTCGATGTTGTGAATGGCACGGGTGTGGATACGTTTTCCTTTTGCACTGCGGCCGGAAATCCCGCCTTTCAGCATATTCTCCTGGATGGTCTGATATGCGCTCCACAGGTCTTTACCGTAATCCTCCCTGCGTCGTGGTGTCAGAATGTCAGCGGTGGTGACTGGCTGATGTTCGTCACCATAACGGTAAGTCAGTGCCGCCTGTGCCAGCGCCTGGCGTGCCGGTGGCGGCAGGACCAGCGACTGCATGGCATCACGCTTTTCCTCAATCCGGTCAAAAACCCCCACCACTTCGTAAGCCCCTTCGATAACTTTCTCCACCACATTTCCCCGGTGTGGAACACGCACTTCCCCCAGAGACTGACCGCAGACGCAGCCATTCTGGCAGACGAATCTGAAGTAACCCGGCAGCATCTGGTAGCTGGAGGTACCGTCATGAGAGTTGAGCAGAATAATTTCAGGGACATGTTCTCCGTTTATCTCTCCGGCCCGCCGCAGACGCAGCATGTGTTTTGTGTATCCCCGGCGGCCCGGGTCGCGCACGCGGGTCTGGCAGGCGAAGAATGGCTGAAAACCTTCCTGCTGCAGGCTTTCCAGTACGGTGATGGTGGGAATGTACGCATATCGTTTACTGCGGGAAGTATGCCGGTCTTCACCGAAAATACTGGGAACATAGTGCATCAGTTCTTCGTGTGTCAGCGGACGGTCACGGCGTATCTGGTTCGCATAACCAAAACGACTGGCTAGTCGCATAATTTGCTCCTTATCGGTGGTTACGATTTACTGGTGTAATAAATGAAAAAGCTGCGTCTCCCGGAGAAGACGCGGCCTGACAGATGAAATGAATGACGTTTATTGTCTGAGAAGCCCTTAACTGGCGAGCTGAGTATTAAGCTGTGTTCCGGCATCACCAGCGCAACTGACCTTCAGCATTACGGATAACCAGCCGGGAATATGTTCCCTGGTCATCTTCAGTAAACACATTGCGGTAAGCTGTTTTGACGGCAACAGCCTGTTCGCGTGAGAAAGGGCCTTCGGGCAATAAACGTGATGTACAACCCGGCATATCTGTTGCTCCCTGAAAGTAAAAAGCCCCGGTCATGATGACCGGGGCCTGAAGGAGAGTGACCTGATTATCAAAAAGTCACATTCAGCGTGGCCTGACCGTTATAACCTTCAGCGCTGCTGCCGCTGACGCTGTGGGCATAACCGGCCTGAACGCCCAGGGTGATATTTTCCCGGACACGGGCTTCCAGTCCGGCCTGCAGGTCCAGTGACGTGCCATTCCGGGACGGTGAGAACGTCATGTTACTGCCGGCGGCGGCTGTCCCCATGCTCATGTCACCCCGGGAGCTGAAAGTGCGGATAACAGAAGGCTGTACCCACCAGTTCACCGGCAGTTCACTCACACGGTGTTTTGTACTGTCGCGCAGAGTGTCACGGGATGAGGTGCCTTCACCAAAGCTCATATCGTTGTGGCTGCCCAGACGGAAACCGGCACGCACATGTTGTGCACTGCCATGCCCGAACTTCACATAACCGGCGTTATCCTGGCCGTCATCCAGGGTAAGTCCCTGCCAGGTATAGTGCAGTTGTGGCTCCAGCATCAGGTTGTCAGTGATACTGAAGGGCAGACCGGTTTCCAGTGAGCCCAGCCAGCCCCAGCCCCGGGCACGGAAGTCGTTATTGTCCGATGACGCTTTCATGCTGTGGCGGGTTCCCTGTGCCACAATGTCAGCCCACAGGCCGGAGGACGTGTGTGTCAGATTCAGGTATCCGCCCAGGCTGCCGGCATCATCCCGGACCGTGCCGGCGCGGGAACCGTCATCATCCTTAACATCAACGGAAGAATGGCCTGCGGCACCATACACCCCTGTCGTCAGAGACATACCGGCAACCTCTGTTCTCAGCAGGTCACCCTCCAGACGGACGAAGCCATAGCTGCCGCTGCTTTCCGGCGTGGCTCCACGGGCAATACCGCCGTTGTTATCGTGACCGAGATGACCGCCCTGAATGCTGAGACGGACGCTGTTATTTTCACCGTTTACACCGGTCTGATGGCTGCGGGAGCCTGCC
>NZ_JBJQJE010000044.1:0-4940 GCF_046487585.1 Escherichia sp. WS1265 | reverse complement strand
GATGGCACGTTGATCTGGCGCTCCTGGAATTTTGAGGACTGTGCCGGGTACTGGATGAACCAGTACATCAGGGATTTCGGGATTCTTAAGTAAGAGAGGTGCCGGACGCGCGAACGTCCGGCAGGACATAAGCAATTATAAGGGGATGATTATGCCTGTAACGAAGTGTGAACCAGAAACCACCCGCAAAGCAAGCCGTAAATCTGTAAAAACGCAGGAAACTGTCCTGTCTGCCCTGCTGGCGCAGACGGAGGAAGTGAGCGTGCCGCTGGCCTCGCTGATTAAATCACCGCTGAATGTGCGCACGGTGCCGTATTCTGCGGAGTCCGTCAGCGAACTGGCGGAGTCCATTAAGGGCGTCGGACTGCTGCAGAATCTGGTCGTGCATACCCTGCCTGGTGACCGTTACGGTGTCGCCGCAGGTGGTCGCCGACTGGCTGCACTCAACATGCTGGCAGAGCGTGGCATCATTCCGGCTGACTGGCCTGTACGCGTGAAGGTTATTCCGCAGGAGCTGGCGACTGCCGCATCAATGACTGAAAACGGTCATCGTCGGGATATGCACCCTGCCGAACAGATTGCCGGATTCCGTGCGATGGCGCAGGAAGGCAAAACGCCTGCACAAATCGGTGATTTGCTGGGCTATTCGCCCCGCCACGTTCAGCGAATGCTGAAACTGGCAGACCTTGCGCCTGTCATCCTCGATGCGCTGGCAGAAGACCGCATCACCACCGAGCACTGTCAGGCGCTGGCGCTGGAGAGCGACACCGCGCGTCAGGTGCAGGTGTTTGAAGCCGCCTGCCAGTCGGGATGGGGTGGAAAACCGGAAGTGCAGACCATTCGTCGTCTGGTGACCGAAAGTGAAGTGGCGGTGGCGGGGAACAGTAAATTCCGCTTCGTGGGGGCTGATGCCTTCTCACCTGACGAACTGCGTACTGATTTGTTCAGCGATGACGGGGACGGTTATGTCGACCGCGTGGCGCTCGATGCCGCCCTGCTGGAAAAACTCCAGGCTGTCGCTGAACACCTTCGGGAAGCTGAAGGCTGGGAATGGTGCGCCGGGCGCATGGAGCCTGTCGGTGAGTGCCGTGAGGATGCCGGAACATACCGCTGTCTGCCGGAGCCGGAAGCGGTGCTGACGGAGGCGGAAGAAGAACGCCTGAACGAACTGATGGCACGTTACGACGCGCTGGAAAACCAGTGTGAGGAATCCGACCTGCTGGAAGCAGAAATGAAGCTGATGCGCTGCATGGCGAAGGTCAGGGCGTGGACGCCGGAGATGCGTGCCGGAAGTGGCGTGGTGGTGTCCTGGCGTTACGGTAATGTGTGTGTCCAGCGTGGTGTGCAGTTGCGCAGTGAAGATGACGTGGCTGACGACGCTGACCGCACGGAACAGGTGCAGGATAAAGCGTCAGTGGAGGAAATCAGTCTGCCACTACTGACGAAAATGTCTTCCGAACGCACGCTGGCAGTCCAGGCAGCACTGATGCAGCAACCGGACAAATCCCTGGCACTGCTGGCATGGACACTCTGCCTGAATGTGTTTGGCAGCGGGGCGTACAGCAATCCCGCAAAAATTCGTCTGGAATGTGAGCATTATTCGCTGACCAGCGATGCGCCGTCAGGGAAGGAAGGTGCCGCATTCATGGCGATGATGGCAGAAAAAGCCCGTCTTGCGGCACTGCTGCCGGAGGGATGGTCACAGGACATGACGACGTTCCTGTCACTCAGCCAGGAGGTGCTGTTATCCCTGCTCAGTTTCTGCACCGCGTGCAGCATCCACGGTGTTCAGACCCGCAATTGTGGTCACACGTCACGCAGCCCGCTGGACTCGCTGGAAACGGCTATCGGATTCCACATGCGCGACTGGTGGCAGCCGACAAAAACAAACTTCTTCGGACACCTGAAAAAGCCGCAGATTATCGACGCCCTGAATGACGCCGGACTGTCCGGTGCCGCACGGGACGCGGAGAAGATGAAGAAAGGCGATGCGGCTGAACATGCAGAGCACCACATGAAAGACAACCGCTGGGTGCCTGGCTGGATGTGTGCACCACATCCACAGACAGATGCCACTGAACGCACCGATAACCTGGCTGATGCCGCCTGATGAACAACCACACCGCCCCGCCGGAGACGGGGCGGCAGCAAGGGAGATACCGTGATGAAAACTGAACTGACCCTGAATGCCCTGCAGTCCATGAACGCACAGGAATATGAAGATATCCGTGCTGCGGGAAGCGATATGCGCCGTAATCTCACTCACGAGGTGATGCGTGAAGTGGACGCACCAGCTAACTGGATGATGAATGGCGAGTATGGCAGTGAGTTCGGGGGCTTTTTCCCCGTCCAGGTTCGTTTCACGCCAGCCCACGAACGTTTCCACCTGGCATTATGTTCGCCGGGAGACGTCTCTCAGCTCTGGATGCTGGTTCTGGTGAATTGTGGTGGACAGCCTTTCGCCGTCGTTCAGGTGCAACATATCTTCACGCCTGTCGCTATCAGTCACACGCTGGCGCTTGCCGCGACACTTGATGCGCAGGGGTACAGTGTTAACGATATCATCCATATCCTGATGGCAGAAGGAGGTCAGGCATGAGCGCACGTTCACGGGCACTGATCCCCCTCAGCGCAGAGCAACAGGCCGCCATGCAGGCTGTGGCTGTCACCGAACAACGTCGTCGTCAGGGACGCACACTTTCAGCATGGCCTTATGCCAGCGCTTTCTTTCGCTGCCTGAATGGCAGTCGCCGGATTTCGCTGACCGATCTCCGCTTTTTTGCTCCTGCGCTGACGAAGGAGGAATTTCATGGCAACCGTCTCCTGTGGCTGGCTGCCGTGGATAAACTGATTGAAAGTTTTGGTGAAGTCTGTGTTCTTCCCCTGCCATCCGATGCGGGGCATCGTCTGTTCCCGTCCGTTCCTTTTCGTGAAGGTGAGCGGCGTCGTCAGAAAACCACGCTGACAGAGCAGAAATACAGCCGCCAGCGGGAACGTGAGGCAGAACGACGGGAACTGGAATACCAGACATGTTTTGCTCAGGCGCAGATTGACCTTGCGTTTCATACTCCCTCCACGGTCGGAAGCTGGTTGTCCCGCTGGTCTGGTGTTGTTGAGGAGCATGATCTGGAAACGATTTTCTGGGGGTGGTGCGGGCGTTTTCCATCACTGTCATCATTTGACCGGTTTTTCTGGCAGGAGGAACCACTCTGGCGGCTGATTTTTGAAGCTGGTGAGGCCGGTCGTGGTGCACCGGTACAGGTACGTGCACTTGAGCAGTGGATGATCCCGAACAAGCTGGAGAACGCAATATGATGAAATCAGACGAACAATATCAGGTTCCCGTGTGGATGCGACCTCTGTTGCCGTTGCTCTGCAATACCGGTGGTAATGATCCGGAGGAACTGCTGAATGATACAGAAACCACCGCCAGTGCGAATATTGTCCGTTATGTACTGATAGTTGCAGTGCGGTCGCAGATTGATCTGCTGCAGCTACTGTACAGGAAAGGACTGTTGCGCACAGAGATACCAGGTGGCTTTTCACCGGAAGAAGCGCAGGAACTCCTGGATAATCTGGTGCGCAGCCATATCAGCAAGGCGCTGTCGGGTGAGCGAATGGCAGCCCGTGACAGAAATGCCGATCTGACCTGGATTCGCCAGCAACTGGTCGATGCCGCCTGGTTTGTCCGTGCCACACTGGAAGCGCATGGGATGGGCGTCGGAAATGAGAGTCCCTCTGCTCCGCCGGAGACAATGCCGGACATACAGACACGGGAACTGGTTATGTTGATCAAGCGACTGGCATCATCGCTGAAAGCGGTGAAACCCGACAGTAGCGTGGTGCGTGAAGCGCAGGACTGGCTGTGCGACAGAAAACTTGTGGATATCACAGATATTCTCCGGTGAACCAGACATGTATATTTTACGCAGGGACACGCCGATCATGATCGTTTCATATCAGGGGTGGTCTGGAGGTCATGCGGCGTGTCCTCTGCACTCGCCGGAATAAGGAAGTCGCCGGCGGCTCCGCTTTTACCCGGCCATGCGGGGCATGGCCTTGTGGGTTTTCAGCTCTGTGGCCTCAGCGTCGTGTGCGGGCTGTGCCGTGCCTCCATCTTAGCCGGGCTGGCAGGGATGCAAGGGTACGCTTCGCCGCTGCGGTCACCCGGTCCCTCCTTCCCGTCTGCCGTGATTTTCCGGTCGTTCACCCGCTCAGATTTCGCGGTCTCACCCTCCAACTCCCGCCAGCCGTGTGCGTCAGGCTGCGGCTTCCCTTGCGCCCTGTGCATCCCCGCCTTATCGCCCGGCTTTTATGGAGGCACGGCACCGCCCGGTGCCGCAGAACATGTGACTATGGAGGATTCGGGAATGTCTGTTGTTGCACCTGCTGTATACGTTGGAACCTGGCACAAATACAACTGTGGAAGCATCGCCGGACGCTGGTTTGACCTGACCACGTTTGATGATGAGCGCGACTTTTTCGCCGCCTGCCGTGCTCTTCACCAGGATGAAGCCGATCCTGAACTGATGTTTCAGGATTATGAGGGATTCCCGGGGAATATGGCCTCTGAATGCCATATCAACTGGGCCTGGGTTGAAGGCTTCCGCTAGGCACGGGATGAAGGCTGCGAAGAGGCTTATCGTCTCTGGGTGGAGGATACCGGTGAGACGGATTTTGACACCTTCCGCGATGCCTGGTGGGGCGAGGCTGACAGTGAGGAGGCTTTTGCGGTTGAGTTCGCCAGTGATACCGGCCTGCTGGCTGACGTGCCGGAGACGGTGGCGCTCTATTTTGACTATGAGGCGTATGCGCGGGATTTATTCCTAGACTCCTTCACCTTTATTGACGGTCATGTGTTCCGTCGGTGATTTACTCCCCCGCTCCGGCGGGGGTATGGCCTGCCAGGCCGCCGGAAAACCCTGGCAGGCTTACGCCTG
>NZ_JBJQJE010000043.1:0-5378 GCF_046487585.1 Escherichia sp. WS1265 | reverse complement strand
TACAGCTTTAACGAAGTCACCTCTGACCTGAGTCGCCTCCAGCATGCCCTTAATCGTACAGTTTTCATTTACCGTGACATTGTTGAGCGTCCCGGCGTTCGCATTCACACTACCACTGATATCCGCATTTTTAGCGGTCAGCTTTCCGTCTGATGTCAGGGAAAATACCGGAGGACTGCCACCGCTGGTAATGGTGGGGGCTGTCAGGCGCTTCATGAACACGTCGTTCATGAATATCTGGTTGCCCTGCGCCACAAACATCGGCGTTTCATTCCCGTTTGCCGGGTCAATAAACGCGATACGGTTAGCGGCAACCAGGAACTGGCTCAGTTTACCTTCCTCCGTATCCTCCATGCTGAGGCCAAGCCCCGCGACATAATGCCTGCCGTCTTCGGTCTGCTCAATTTTGACGCCCCACATGGCATTCCATTTATCGTTGGCGTCTTTCCACTCTTTCGAAAACTCCTCCAGTTTGCTGGCGTTATCCTCCGTCAGCTCGACTTTTTCCAGCAGCTCCTTGCCGAGATGAGATTCGGTTATCTGGCCTTTGAAAAAATCCAGGTAACCTTCCGCATCATCGCTCGCCCGACCGACAGCCTCCACGAATGCCGATTTGCCAACAGTATTCACACTGCGGATATAAAAATAATAATCATGGCCCGGCTTGATATTGATACTGGCGGCTATCCAGTACAGCGCCGTGCCAAGATAACGCGCGCTGGTTTCAACCTTCCTGATATCGGTAATCCGCTTTTCCGAGAACCAGAACTCAAACTGTACCGTCGGATCATAAACGGCAAGATGGGGCGTGGCGGTTATCTGAAAATAGCCCGGCGTCAGCTCAATCCGCGACGGCGCTGCCGGTGCGGCAATCCGGAACGATACCGATGCCGGATCGCCCTGCTGCCCCCAGGCATTTACCGCCCGGACTGTCAGCCTGTAATTTCCCAGCGCCAGTTGCCTGAAGCGGTATGTGGTTTCCGTCGTCCGGGCCGTGCTGACCAGCCGTTCACTGCCATCATCCGCAGCCACGGTCAGGCGAAGCAGGAAGCTCACGCCCTTCACCACCTTCGGCGTGTCCCAGCGCGCCAGCACCTGATATTCCCCGCTGTCTGCGGTGACTTCTGCGGTCAGGTGCTGCACCGCTGGCGGCGTGACACCATTCACCGTGCCGCTCTGGTCGCCGTCAAAGTGCGCCCCGTTATCCACGATGGCCTCTTTTTCCGGTACATGCTGCACGGCAGTGATGGCATACGTGCCGTCGTCGTTCTCACGGATACTCACGCAGCGGAACAGGCGCTGGCGCAGCGTCGGCAGCTTCAGCCCCCACACGCTGTATCCGGCAACGCCGTCAGGGACACGGCTCACTTTCACCTTCACGCCGTCGGTGACGGACTGGACTTCCACGCTCACCGGATTGCCCTCACCGTCAACCAGGCTTATCAGCGTGGTGCCGGAGGATGGCAGCGTGATTTCACGGTCGAGCGTCAGTGTCCGCGTCTGGCTGTTCACTGCCAGCACGCGCCCGCCGATGCTGATACCCGCATAGTCATCATCACAGATTTCAATGACATCGCCCGGTACATGGCGAAGCCCTTCTGCACCCACGCTGAAGTCCACAGTCTGCGTTTCCAGCAGTTCCGTTTTAATCAGCCACAGCCCGGCGCGGTGTGCCTGCCCCCGGCAGGTACAGCCAAAGGCATCCATCTTCGTGACATTACGACCGTAACGGAGAATGGCCTGCGTATCCTCCACAAGCTCTGTTGCCGTCTCCCAGCCGTTATCCGGGTCAATCCAGTTCACCTCAACGGCATTATGGCGGTCCTTCAGGGCGCTGAAGCTGTAGCGGAACGGCGCGCCATCATCCGGCATCACCACATTACTGCGGTTATAGGTCCACACCTTATCCGACGGTCGGTCCTGCACGAACGTCAGCGTCTGCCCGTTCCATACCGGCATACAGCGCATCGCCGAGCAGAAATCACTGAGCACATCCCACGCCTTGCGCTGTGTGGTCAGGTACGCATTACAGGTGATGCGCGGCTCCGTGCCGCCAAAGCCGTCCGGCACTGACTGGTCGCAGTACTGGCCGATGACATACAGCGCCCATTTATCCACATCTGCCGCACCAAGACGTTTCCCCATGCCGTAGCGCGGATGGGTCAGCATATCCCACAGAGACCAGGCCATGTTGTTGCTGTATGCTGGCTTAAACGTCCCGTCCCAGATACCGCTGTATTGCCGCGTCTGCGGGTTATAGTTCGACGGCACCTGCAGAATGCGCCCGCGCAGATGATAATTACGGCTCACCTGCTGGCTGCCGAACTGCTCCGAATCCACCTGCACGCCGACCAGTGCCGTGTTCGGGTAGCACTGTTTCACATCGATGATTTCGGTGTATGACGACCAGAGCGTTTTGTTCTGCAGCTGGTCTGTGGTGCTGTCCGGCGTCATCCTGCGCATCCGGATATTGAACGGGCGCGGAGGCAGGTTATCCACCACCACCGAGGCCAGATACTGCGAGGTGGTTTTGCCCTTAATGGTGATGTCTTTTTCCGTCACCCAGCCACCGTTACGCTGTATCTGAACCAGCAGGCGGACTTCCGACGGATTCCGGTCCCCCTTTGAAGTGGTTTCCACCAGAGCCTGCACACCGAAGGTAAAGCGCAGACGGTCGATGTTTGCAGACGTGATGGTCCGGGTGATCGGCGTGTCATATTTCACTTCCGTACCCAGCACCGTCTCGGATCCGGAGGATTCAAATCCCTCCGGCGGTGTCTGTTCCTGCTCACCTGCCCGGAATACCACCGTGACACCGGCGATGTTGGTATTCCCCTCACTGTCCAGCACCGGCGTACTGTTCAGCAGCACGCTTTTTAATCCATCCACCGGACCTTCAATCGGCCCTTCGCTGATGGCATCAATCACACTCAGTAACTGCGTGGACTTCAGGTTGTCCTTCGCTTCGCGCGGGGTATGCCCCTTACTGCTGCCTTTACCCATTCGTCATGCTCCATAAACGACAAAACCGCCCGGAGGCGGTTTCACATAAAACATTTTGCATCAGCGACCAATCACCACAACCTGACCACCGTCCCCTTCGTCTGCCGTGCTGATCTCCTGAGAAACCACCCGCGACCCCACACGCATTTCACCGTACAGAACAGGCAGAACATTACCCTGGGCAACCATGTTATCCAGTGAGGAGAAATAGGTGTTCTGCTTACCGTTATCCGTTGTCTGTGTGCGGGGAGTTCTGGCTTTAGGTGCCAGCATCTGAGCCACACCGCCGAGCACCATACTGGCACCGAGAGAAAACAGAATGCCGGTCATACCACCGGCCCCAATGGCTGTTCCCCATGCTGCAAGGGTGGCTCCGGCGGTAAAGAATGATCCGGCAATGGCGGCTGTCCCCAGGACAATCTGGAATACGCCACCTGACTTGGCCCCGGCGACTCTGGGAACGATATGAATCACAGCGCCGTCAGGCAGAGCCTCATGTAACTGCGCCGTTAATCCGGACGTGCTGACATCCTGCCCGGCAATACGTACCTGATACCAGCCGTCGCTCAGTTTCTGACGAAACGCAGGGAGCTGTGTGGCCAGCGCCCGGATGGCTTCGGCCCCCGTTTTCACACGAAGGTCGATGCGGCGGCCAAATCGTTGTAAATCCCCGTAAAGGCAGATGCGTGCCATGCCCGGTGACGCCAGAGGGAGTGTGTGCGTCGCTGCCATTTGTCGGTATACCTCTCTCGTTTGCTCAGTTGTTCAGGAATATGGTGCAGCAGCTCGCCGTCACCACAGTAAATGGCGGCATGATTCGGCACAGATGAACCAAAACAGCACAGCAGCACATCGCCCGGCTGCGCCGCTGACAACGGCACCTGATACAGCCCTGTGGCCTCCAGATTATCCAGATAGAGATTCTGACCGTTACGCCACCAGTCATCCTCACGATGAAAATCCGGCATCTCAATCCCCGCCAGATGGTAAGCATCCCGGAACAGGGTGTAACAGTCCGTCACACCGTGCTCAAAGCGCCGCCCGGTAAGATGCGGCACACAGCGGAACTTATGAATCGTCCCCCGGCAGACCAGCCACCACGGCAAATCACTCTGCACCTGCAGCCGCCGGTCGGCCTCACTCAGCCAGGGCAGACCACCGGGGTGGCTGTGGACCAGCGCCACAATCTCACCCTGCATTTCTGCCTGCAGCCAGTCCTCCGGAGCCATCCGGAAATACGCCTCCGGCTCACCGGAGATATTCACGCAGGGAAAATATCTTTCTCCCTCCGGCGTTCTCACCACGAAGCCGCACGACTCCGCTGGCGCACATTGCCGGGCGTGCGCCAGAATCGCTGATTCTGTCTCTGTCATGGGATTTACTGCGAAAGTTTGTTAATGGAAAGGTAACCGCCAAAGTTGCCGACGTTATTGCGGAACTTACAGCCGCTCAGGCATTTGCTGCATTTATCCTTCGTGATATCGGACGTCGGCTGGTCATATTCATCCGCGACAGCCGGACCGTTATAACCGCACTCATCACCGCGATAGGTCCAGGTGCAGGTGTTGGCCAGCATGATACGCCCCGGAAAAACAGCGCCATCCGTTTCCGTCGGCGTGGACAGTACAAAAGAAGCACTGACCGCACTCAGTTCACTGCACTGCTCGATGCGCCAGCGGCTGATCACCTCCTGCTCCGGGTCGGCATCACTGTTTCCGTTGACGAAGTTCACCGCATCCAGAAAACGGGCGTAAACCTTACGCCGGACCACCGTTCCGCCGACCAGACTCTGCAGATCTTCTGCCATACCGGTGACCATACCGTGCAGGTTAGAAACCGTCAGTGTCGGACGGGCAGCACTGCCCTTGCCGTTCAGTTCAAATCCTGTCCCCTGAATGGGGTATGCCTGATACTGCCGCCCCTGCCAGGTGACCGGCTCACCTTTTTCGTTCTGCTCATTACAGAAAAAATAACGTTCACCACCGACCTCTGTCAGATCGATTTCCCAGAGCACCACCTGGGCTGACTGAGTGAGGCGTGTCGTCTCATGATGTGTTTCCTGTGGAATATCCTGCATCAGAGCCTCCTATGCCACGACCTGTTCAAAATCTGCCGTTATGGTTACCCACAACGCCCCCACGCTTGCCGACCATTTACGACAAACCACCCTGATCGGCTTCCAGTCATAAGGTGGCGTCCACTGAAATGCGCGGACGCCACCGTGCCGTTCCAGAAAGGCTTTTAAAGATGGGTGTTCACATTTGCGAACACGTATCGTCACGCTGTAAGTCGACAACTGGTTATTCAGTCCCGCCGCACGACGCTGTTCATAACCATCGCCCAGCTTCACTGTCACCACTTTCGGCTCTGATACC
>NZ_JBJQJE010000042.1:0-5399 GCF_046487585.1 Escherichia sp. WS1265 | reverse complement strand
TTGTGTGACAACCACAGTGCTGTAACAGCAACCAGCCTGCTTTACCCAAACTCCAGTCCAGATTTTAACTGAACCGCCATTCACACCCTGACCACGCTGCCCGTACCGGGACGGCTGTTGCCTGCGTGTCGTCTGGCGGCTGAGGTATATGACTATGTACGCAAAATCCTTTATCGCTCTTGATGGCAACGGACGTCTGACGGGCGCCCGTACTGCACAGGCCGCACCTTATGCTAACTACACCTGCCACTTGTGTGGCAGTGCACTCAGATACCATCCGCAATACGAAACTGAACTTCCCTGGTTTGAACACACTGACGACAGGCTGACAGAGCACGGTCAACAGTGCCCTTATGTCAGGCCGGAGCGCAGAGAAATACAGTTGATTAAACGTCTGCAGCAATTCGTACCGGATGCCTTACCCGTGGTGCGTAAAGCCAGCTGGCACTGCAGACAATGTCACCACGATTATTATGGGGAGCGGTACTGCACACACTGCCAGACCGGAGGTTTCAGTCTTCCCCGGACAGCTCAGCAACTGTCTTGAACGTAAAAATTATGGAGCAACGTGATGGTACGATTCATTCCATTCTTCGTTCTTTCTGAGCATTGCGTTCAGGATAGTCAGCAGCTTGCGTATACAGGTAACCAGCGCCACTTTTTTGGGTTTTCCTGCGGCAAGCAGTCGCATGTAAAACACCTTTATTACCGGGTTAAAGCGGGTTGCGACAAGCGCTGCCATGTACAGGGCTGTTCGCACACCAGCCCTGCCGCCAAAGATGGTTCGTCGCCCTCTCATCGTGCCCGAGTCCCGGTTTACTGGAACCATACCGACAAGCGCACTGATTTCACGCCTGGAGAGGTTACCCTGTTCGGGTACTTCCGCCAGCAGCGCAGCAGCCGTCATGGTGCCAACACCTTTAATACTGCTCAGTCGCTTAGCAAGCTCTTTGAAGTGGCTATGGATATGGCTGTTCATGTCAGCATCTAGTCGCGCAAGCTCGTCTTCCAGTGCTTTGATGATGATATTAATGCTTTTCCTGTTCTATGGATGAGCAGGGTGCAACCGGTTTCTCTCGGCAACCAGCATCGTAATCAACTGCCGCCTACGAACTACCATTGCAGTGAGAACCTGACATTCAGTATCCGGCAGTGCTCTGATAAAGCGTTCCCGCTCCGGATGCCGGTTGAGAACCTCAGCCATCTGGGAAAGCACTCTGGCATCAATACTATCAGTTTTCGCGAGGTATCCCATGGCGCGGGCAAAGTCACGAGCTTGTCTGGGGTTAACCACGGCAAGCTCAAAACCTTCTGCCTGAAGCGCACAGACTATGGCGGTTTCAAGTCCTCCAGTGGCTTTCATTAAAACCAGCGCAATGGCGTACATTCTCAACTCAGCAATGATGGCGTCAAAGCCATCACTGTCATTGCCGACAGAAAATTGTTCAATAGCGCTGCTGGCGGCAATATCCAGTATCGCTTTCGAAACATCGATATCCACACAAAGTGAACCTGGCTGACTCATGATTACCCATCCTTGCAAATGCGTTATGGCGTACTGACAACTGTTCGGGTTTCAGATGAGTGGCTCAGTGTATGCGCCATTCGCTGAGCTACGGGCTATGAACCCCTTGAGGGATCGGGCTGCATACACCTTGCCAAATCTAATCACAGTTATTTTAACCAATTGTCAAGATACAAGGAGGAGATATGCGAATTCTGAACTGCTATATGGCGAATGACAGCAAAGGCCATTTTGTTACGGCGAAAGAAGCCGCGAAGCACAACCGACAGGACGTTTTGTGCTGTGTGTCCTGTGGTTGTCCGTTAACACTTAAGCGGGGAAATGACGGACAACCGCCGTGGTTTGAACATGACCAGATGACTGTTGCTGCGAAAATCCTGCTGCGATGCACCTGGCTTGACCCGGCAGAGAAAGAGGCCCGTCGTTTGCATCTGCAGGGCATGACGGTTCCGGATTATACGGTGAAGGTGAGAAAGTGGTTTTGTGTGATGTGTGACGAAGATTATGAGGGGGAAAAGTGCTGCCCGCGTTGTGGTACTGGGGTATACAGCAGGGAGGGGGGGCTGCAGGAAGGCAACTGGAAGGATAGGAACTGAGCGGTTCAGTCGCGGAAATCAGTTGCAGAGCTGTAATGATATCTCCGGGAGTGCTGCGTTGGTAGGGGCATCCCGGGATAGAGAAATTTTAGCACTTTGCCCTGAATGATTGTAGACGCCCCGAGTACTCGTACCGGTCTGAGTTATTACAGTTAGATATTCACTTTTTCTCCCGCATACTTCACATCTGTCAACGACGGATGAAAAGTGGTTCTTCCGCAACCTGGGTGGAAGAAAATGGATGAAACTTTCTGGCGAACAAGGATCTAAGCTGTTTTAAGTTATGGGCAACCCAATGCACTCTCTTAAGACACTTCTACAGTTACCTTGCGGATGGCGATGCAGTCGACAAATTATTAGCTCTGACGGTATAACCCTCCATCTCCACGGAAAACGCAAAACAGCACAATGTCCTGAATGCTTTAAGCGTAGCGACTCTGTTCATAGTTGTTGTCGGCGCCGGATACAGCATCTACCCTGATCAGGACAGACGCTATGGCTTGTATTTTCCGTCCGCCACTGGTACTGCCGTAACCCAGCTTGTTCACGTAAAATTTTTGCCGAGTCGCTTGCTCCCTTCGCCGGTTCACACCAACAGTCTTCACAGGCGTTACAAAATTTACAACGTCAACTGGGATTAATAGCTGGAGGTGAGGCTGGAAAACGGGCTGCAACGGCAGCGGGTCTCCGTTGCAGTGCTGATACTCTTCTTCGCAGGGTTATCAATACCCCGGAGACGAAACAGTCAGGCGCGCCTCATGTCGGTATTGATGAGTGGGCGTGGCATCGGGGCCACTGCTGCGGTATGTTAATAGTCAATCTTGATACTCACCGTCCCCTCGTCCTGCTTCCCGGCCGTGATCAGCGTACGCTGGCGACCTGGTTCAGAAAATATCCGGAAATACAGGTTGTCTCGCGTGATCGCAGTGGAGTCTATGCGACAGCAGCACGTGAAGGTGCACCTCAGGCCAGACAGGTGGCCGATCGATGGCACCTGCTAAAAAATATTGGTGATGAGCCTGAACGAATGATGTACAGACATATGCCTCTGATACGTCTTGTTGTCAGAGAGTTATCACTGAAGAAATCACCTGAGCCAGAAATATCTGTGCCTGTAGCATCGCTCCGTCGTCCGGAACGCCTTAAACAGCAAACCCGCAAAAAACGGCATCAGCATTGGACAGAGGTTATGGCCCTGCATAACAAGGGATGTAGTTTCAGGGAAATATCCCGTATTACAGGCCTGTCGCGAGTGACAGTCAGTCGCTGGGTGCGTTCAGGAACATTCCCTGAAATGTCAACCCGGCCTCCAAAGCGAGGGCTTCTGGACCCATGGAGGGAGTGGTTAAAAGAGCAACGAGAAAGTGGTAATTATAATGCCAGCCGGATATGGCGGGAAATGGTGGCCCAGGGGGGGGGACAGGCAGTGAAACCATCGTCAGGGATACTGTTGCCAAATGGCGTAAAGGCTGGAACCCACCGGTTACTACTGCCGCAAGACTTCCTTCAGTGTTCCGGGTAAGCCGCTGGTTGATGCCCTGGAGAATAATCAGGGGCGAAGAAAATTATGCATCCCGATTTATTAGTCTGATGTGTGAAAAAGAACCGGAGTTGAAAATAGCACAGCAACTGGTACTCGAGTTCTACCGTATTCTGAAAACCTAAAATAAATCACAGCTAAGCAGCTGGTTCACTCGAGTCCACGAAAGCGGCTCAGCAGAACTTCGGTGCGTAGCTGCGGGGATGGAAGCTGATGCTGCGGCTATATGTGAGGCAATCAGCAGTCGCTGGAGTAATGGTGTTGTCGAAGGTCATGTAAATCGCCTGAAGGTGCTGATACGCCAGATGTATGGTCGAGCCGGATTTGAACTACTTAGGCGGAGGGTAATGAGTCCACTGGCATGAAAATCTTCACCTAGGTTGCGGAAGAGCCACTTTTGCACTGTTCGTGACAGTATGGCCTTTATGTACTCACTTTGTTACCGGTAGCTGAATCATCACTACCGTGCTGCAAATGGTGGTGAACAGCATCAATTGTGGAATGAATGTTGCCGAAGCGACCAATGCGCCTCGTTTCCACCATCAGTGGTTGCCGGACGAGCTGCGTGTTGAAAAGGGTTTAGTCCGGATACGCTCAAGCTGCTGGAAGCAAAAGGTCAGAAAGTGGCGCTGAATGAGGCGATGGGCAGCACGCAAAGCATTATGGTTGGGTCGGATGGTGAGTTGTACGGCGCATCCGACTCGCGCTTGGTGGATGATTTAACGGCGGGGTATTAATTGACATCCCCCGGCGCAGTGTGCCGGGGGATAATGGTTTTATGCGGTCAATAATCGTCCGGGATTATCGATACAGAGTTTTTTGAGGATCGTTTTATCGACGCCGCGCTCCGCCAGATAGGCCAGAAAAACATCTGGAACAAATCCCCAGCCATTACCGCCATTTTTAGCCCACATTTGTTTAAGGAAGACATCGTGGCTGAGAACAAGCTGATCGGCGTATCCCAACTCAATGAGATGAGCGACGGCATCGGCAGTCTCCTGCACCCCTGGCGCTATTCCCTCTTTCGGGAAGGTAATGTCTAGGCCAATCATGTCGAATTCCAGCCAGACACCCTTATCAAGCATTTTCCGCTGATACGCCACGTCTTTTCCTGACGGATCCGAGTGTGCGAGAGAGACTTTATTTGGCGAGACGCCCATTTCACCTAACACAATGTCGAGTACTTCATCACCGCGACGAAGCCAGCCCGGCATGTGAATATTCATCGCCACATGAGGATTGTTAATCTGTGCCAGCGAGGCAGCCCGCAAGCTGTTATGCTCGGCTTCGGTAAATGTCGGTGAGACACCTATTTCACCGATCATTCCGGCACGAATATCCGTATCGCCAATCCCTTGATTCAATTCTTTATCAATCGTTGCCGCCAGTTCATCAACCGTTTTATGAATTCTCTGGCTTTCAAATTTTTCCAGGTAGGGACCGGAGGAAGCAACAATATTCAGACCTGTTTTTAATGCGACTTCTCGTAATGCCTGCGCATCTCGTCCGATAGACTCAGACCCTGTGGCATCAACAATGGTGCGACCACCGAGCGAGATAAAGTTATTAATTTCGAAGATCACATCTTCAATAGGTTTGCGGTCCATATTATCAGCGCAGCAATAAGGTGATCTTACCCAGCAATAGTGGACACGCGGCTAAGTGAGTAAACTCTCAGTCAGAGGTGACTCACATGACAAAAACAGTATCAACCAGTAAAAAACCCCGTAAACAGCAT
>NZ_JBJQJE010000041.1:0-5859 GCF_046487585.1 Escherichia sp. WS1265 | reverse complement strand
ATCAGCCGGGAAATAATGCGGGCAACGGTGTTTAATTATATCGAATGTGATTACAATCGGTGGCGGCGGCACAGTTGGTGTGGCGGCCTCAGTCCGGAACAATTTGAAAACAAGAACCTCGCTTAGGCCTGTGTCCATATTACGTGGGTAGGATCAATGACCCATCTCCTACATTTTATTAACGCAAAAGAATAAGTGATTTTGCGCGAGAGCTTCAATCAGTTTATCCCCGCAGTGGCAAAGTGTTCGCTTTTGCCGACTGGACAGTGGCAGTGCCTGTCTCTACTGCGCCATCGCTGAACAGTGCAGAATTAGCAACGTTTGCTTTTGGCACAAAGCATACGCCCATTCTCACGCGAATGCTTTGCCCTTGACTTGCCAACAACCGAATTGCTTGCTCTGCAGCTATGTTTTTTTATTAGAATATTCGCCACTAAATAAATTATAATAAGTTGATTTTATTAGATATCTATCAGAATCTATATGGTCAGCACGAGTTGCATGCTCTAATGTTTCAAATGCCAGGGTATGTGCGGCTTCAGCAAATATCTCAGGCCAACCTTTACTCAGCATCGACAGTCCTTTAAGGACTCTTATCTGAATCTCCCTCATACTGGCACCATCGCGCGCGACAGGTGAGAAAAAGTCTTCCAGTAGATCGTTATTCTGAAGTGGTGCAACATGTACTGAAGGATATTTCACTTCTATTTCATCAGATTTATTCTGCGCGTAAGTGGAAAGTATACGAACACCTCTGCCAATGACATCAATGGCGGTTCCAGGATCGTTCACTGCAGGGGAAAGGGCCCGGCAGGCTATTTCGGCCATGACGCTAAGACAAAATCGAGGATCCTGAGCAAATGAACGTGCATCCGAGACAATAATCGTCTCAAGTAAATCGGTGTTGATTGACGACTCCTGGCCCTGACTCAGGTACAAAACTGGCATGGACGGATGTATGAAACTGCCTGGCTGCGCCACGAGGTATACATGACGGGGATCATTGGTCAGCAGCTTGCTAAGTTTCACCATATCAATATATTCAACATAGCCAATCTTCTTCGGATAAACTGCAACCGTTCCTTTCGGCTGTTCATTGTTCTCAAGCCATGGATATCCACCGAGACAGGGATTTCTTGCTCTCGCAATAAATGTTTCGATGGCCGCCTGTTCTACTTGTGCCGTTGTCTCACCAACCCTCCCCAGAGAGGTCAAATGCTGTATCCAGCGAAGCAATGTGATGAGGATTAAGGCAATGACAACCAGTGTGACAATGAATAAAATGACTCTCCCCCTTTCTCCATAAGCTCCCATATTGAGGGCAATAATCCCTACCAGACTGAAGAGAAAAGAACCGATGAAGGTGGCCAGTACATTTTGTGTGGTGACGTCTTCAACAACTAAACGCGTAGCTCTGGGAGTCACATTAGTAGTGGCTGAACCGTAGGCTGTGACCATGATACTCAGCGAAAATGTGGTCACTGCCAGCATACTCGATGCCAGTATGTTCAGAATGTTATCGACTGCTTCCGCACCAACCTTCACGGAAACCGACTCAGGTATCATTGATTTAAAAAGAATTGATAAAAGGGCCGTTATTATCGCGACAATTGCGAATAACGTTGCCCTGAACCATAGTTTTTTAATTGTCTGCTTCAGCATCCATTTCCAGCGTGAAATCATTCTGCATTCCCTCATATTGCGGCCGGGATAATAATTGCCGCCCCCAGGACGGCATGTTGCTATTAACGAACCAGGTGCAGGAAGTGCAGGTGTTTTTCGTACTGGTCCAGTATGTCATTAATCAGCTGTTCCTGGTTCCAGCCCATCACATCATAATTTTGACCGCCTTCTTTGAGATAAACCTCAGCGCGATAATATCGATGTTGTTCAGTCTGCTGCTCATCATTATCCATTGCGGCGAGCGCGAAGGTCGGTGAGATATACCCGCGAAGCCTCACTTCATATATAAAATTCAGCTCGTTGCCCAAATCGACTTCAAGACGAATACGATCGTCGACTGCATCACTAATGTGGCTTATCGTCCCCTGCTTGTTCAGTTCCTCCTGAACCAGCGTCATGGCAGGCTGGATAACGTCGTCCATAAAACGTTTCACAAGAGATCGCTTCGGCAGATACGCGATATTGCGTAACCTTCTCTGCCAAGGAATTGGGTTACGTGCAGCCGTAGGAGCAATTGTCGCCATGCTCAGGCTTTCACGCTTGGTCAAATCCCGGCGCAAAGCTTTTAAAAGTCCGTATATAGATATTAGTAAGATCACTGAGAAGGGCAATGCACTCGCTATTGTCACCGTTTGCAGCGCACTTAGCCCTCCGGCAAGGAGAAGCGCAATTGCAACAATGCCCATGAGCGAGGCCCAGAATATTCGCTGCCAGACGGGTGTGTTTGCCACTCCACCTGATGCCAGAGTATCCACAACCATTGCCCCCGAATCAGCAGACGTTACAAAGAAGACGATGACCATCGCCATTGCAATGAATGACAGCACAGAAGAGAACGGGAAATGCTCCAGGAAATTAAACAGGGCCAGCGCCACATCCTGCTGAACAGTATTGGCGAGGTCTGTGGCCCCCTGGTTCATAATGAGATAGATCGCGCTGTTACCAAACACCGTCATCCACATTAGCGTAAAACCCGCGGGAACAAACAGCACGCCGGTGACAAACTCGCGAATGGTTCGCCCGCGGGAGACCCGTGCGATGAACATCCCCACAAACGGCGACCATGAAAGCCACCATCCCCAGTACAGTAATGTCCAGCCCCCCAGCCAGTTGCTCGACTTGGGCTCATACGCGTAAAGGTTGAACGTTTTACTCACCAGTTCCGAAAGATAACCGCCCGTATTTTCCACAAATGACTTCAGCAGAAGCACGGTTGGTCCCAGACACAGGACCAGCGCCAGGAGCAACAAAGCCAGACCCAGATTGAGTTCAGACAGGATACGTATTCCCTTATCCAGACCGGACACCACTGAAATCGTCGCTAACCCCGTGATGACCACGATCAGAATTACCTGCACCGTTTCATTGATGGGCACCCCGAAAAGATGGTTCAAACCGGCATTCACCTGCAAAACACCGTAACCCAGTGATGTCGCAACGCCAAAGACCGTGCCTATAACAGCGAAAATATCAACCGCATGTCCTACAGGTCCGTATATGCGATCGCCAATAATGGGATAGAGTGCGGAGCGCAGAGTTAAAGGCAGACCGTGACGGTAACTGAAGAACGCCAGAATCAGCGCCACAATGGCATAAATTGCCCATGCGTGCAGTCCCCAGTGGAAAAAGGTCAGACGCATTGCTTCCTTAGCTGCCGCAACGGTTTCTGGAGTGCCAACGGGTGGCGAAAGATAATGCATTACAGGTTCGGCAACGCCAAAGAACATCAGGCCGATCCCCATCCCTGCCGAAAAAAGCATCGCAAACCAGGAGTGGTAGCTGAAATCAGGCTGCGCATGGTCCGGGCCCAGCTTGATATCACCGTAGCGTGAGAGTCCAAGGAACGTGACACTCAGTAAAATCAGGGCCACAGCAAGGATGTAGAACCAGCTGGCATTCGTGAAGATTTGTTGCTGAAGTAGTTTAAAATTTTTGTCGGCGACATCCGGGAATACGGCGGCAAAGGCGACAAGAAGGAAAATTAGCAAAGCAGATGTAAAGAATACCGCTTTGTTAATCTGACTTGTAGACTTCTTTGGGATTGTATCATTTTCACTCATAATCATTTATTCCATTAATTAAATTCGCACTGGATAGAAGGTACTACCTCTCACAAAGTAGCAAAGTTCAACTGGCTATGCGGCGTTAATCGTAATGCATGGTGGAATGTTGAGGTGTACTGGCAATAGCGGACACTACCATTTGTTCTTTTTTTAAGCAGCCATCTGATGATATTTTTCCCTGAAGGCTGCCGGGGAGATATTCCCCAGACGAGAGTGACGACGCTGACGATTGTAGAAAATCTCAATGTATTCCCGTATTACTGAGATGGCTTCATCCCGGTTATTAAAACGATAGTGGCTCAGGCTCTCATTTTTCAGCGTTCCCCAGAAGCTTTCCATCGGAGCGTTGTCGTAACAGTTACCTTTACGCGACATTGATGTTTTCAGACCAAACTGCTCCTGTATGACCCGGTAATCGTATGCGCAGTACTGTGAACCTCGATCAGAGTGGTGGATTAGCCCGGCAGGTGGGCGCTGGCTCCTGAGCGCCATAAACAGGGCTTTACCTGTCAGCTCTTTTGTCATGCGCTCTCCCATGGCGTAGCCGACAATTTCGCACGTATAAACATCTTTGATGCCAGCGAGGTACAACCATCCCTCCTGTGTGGCAACATACGTCAGGTCCGCCACCCAGACCTGATTTGGTGCTGTAGGAGCGAACGTCTGGTTCAGCAGATTTGGCGCAACTGGCAGATTGTGGTTCGAGTTCGTAGTCGCTCTGAACTTGCGTTTCTGCTTACAGCGTAGCCTTAGCTCCTTACGAAGACGTGCCAGTCGGTCACGACCAACGATGATGCCATTCTCTGCCAGCTCCGTCTGGAGCCGCCGGGTTCCATATGTTTCGCGAGTGCGGATATGTGCCACCTTAATCTCCAGTTTTAGCCGCTCATCACTTTGTTTTCTGTCTGAGGGTTCATGCTGTACCCAGTTGTAATAACCGCTCCTGGATACACCAAATACCTGACACATCGCTTCAATGGGAAATTGTTGTCGCCATTGTTCGATTAACGCGTATTTTTCAGCGACTCCTGTGCAATTTAATATATCTCGCTCAAGGCGAGCTTCATTTAACGCCTTACGCAGTTGCAGAATTTCAGATTCCAGTTCAGCCACCGTGCGGGAACCAGGAGTACCGAGCCCTTTTCTGGCGGCGGTAACCCATTGTCCTAAAGTGCCTTCAGGAAGAGATAATCGGGAAGCGCCTTCACTGATCGAAAGTTGATTTTCAAGAACCGTTCTGACAGCTTCGGCTTTGAACTCTTTAGAGTAACGTTGGGTTTTTCTGCTCATTATTAGCTCCTTCTGATGCCATTCTATTTCAGGAAGGAGTGTCCGTTAAACTCAGGCTACCTCATTGGTTCCCACTACTTATTTGGTGGACACCACTTTGTCTAATTCGTCAGATTCTGACCAGACGGTTCAGGCTGTACGCTTACAAACAACTAGTGGAAATACTTGTACTTTATAATTTCAAGGGTACGGGTCCGCTTCGTTTGATTTGCGTGTTTTTAACAATTTTAAAACCCAGACATACTGTTCCGGATGTGGCCCCACCAAAATTTCCACTGTTTTGTTCATTTGTCGGGCAATCGTTTTATTGTCCGCGCTGGCAATGCAAGCATCCATTGGTGGCCGAATTTCAATAGTCAGTAGATGTTTTTTTTCATCATAAACCGGGAAAAGTGGTATAATCATAGCCTGACTGATGTTCATCAGACGTCCAATGATTGGTAATGTCGCTTTATAGGTCGCAAAAAAATCAGCAAATTCACTGTATTCAGGACCATGATCCTGATCTGGGAGGTAATATCCCCAGTATCCCTGGCGTACTGACTGAATAAATGGTTTTATCCCATCCTCCCGGGCATGTAAGCGCCCCCCGAATTTACGCCGTACTGAATTCCAGACATAATCAATCACTGGATTTCGTTGCTGATGAAACATGGCGGCCATTTTTTTTCCCTGAGCTGCCAGCAACATTGCAGGAATATCCACGCTCCAGCCGGTGATGCTGCCAACTTACTGATTTAGTGTATGATGGTGTTTTTGAGGTGCTCCAGTGGCTTCTGTTTCTATCAGCTGTCCCTCCTGTTCAGCTACTGACGGGGTGGTG
>NZ_JBJQJE010000040.1:0-7461 GCF_046487585.1 Escherichia sp. WS1265 | reverse complement strand
CGCTGAGTTCGCAGCCGCTGTTTCGCTCACCTTTGCGTTGGTTTCACTGGTTTTTGCTGCTTTTTGGCTGTTGGCTGATGCAGTGGCAGAAGCAGCCGCCGCGCTTGCAGAACCAGCTGCGGCATTCTCGCTTTGGGCTGCTGCATCCTGACTGTTTTTCGCCGCAGTTTCGCTGGCTTTGGCATTCGTTTCGCTGGTCTTCGCTGCCGTCTGGCTGGACTTTGCGTTAGTTTCACTCGTCTTCGCAGCTTTCTGGCTGTTAGCCGCGGCAGTTGCTGATCCAGCTGCTGAAGTCGCAGAACCAGCTGCGGCACTCTCGCTTTCAGCTGCTGCATCCTGACTGCTTTTCGCCGCAGTTTCACTGGCTTTGGCATTCGTTTCGCTGGTTTTCGCTGCCGTCTGGCTGGACTTTGCGTTGGTTTCGCTCGTCTTTGCGGCTGTCTCGCTATTTTTCGCGTTGGTTTCTGATTTTTTGGCTGCTGTCGCGGAGTTTGCCGATGCAGTCTTTGAGGTCGCTGCCGCCTGTGCACTATTAGCTGCATTCGTTTCTGAGGTTTTCGCCGCGTTCTTTGATGATGCCGCTGCAGTTTCGGATTTCTTTGCCGCCGCTGCGCTCTGAGAGGCGGCTTCGGCGTTGCGTGCCACTTCTTCCACCATTGCCTCAAAACGACGCAATGCCTCCGGCATGACATCATCTTCCGTCATGGCACCGAGAAAATCATTCAGCGTACCTGGTCTGGAGCCTTCATAGACGGTAATGGTCCCGGCATGTGAAGGCGGAAAACCTTCAACCAGCAGGGTGACGCTGTACTGGCCATACTCAACATCCATGCTGTAACGTCCGGCTTCATCCGGATTTTCAGAAGCCACCGTGTTCACCAGTACCGTGGTGCTGTTACGCTTTGCCTTCAGTTGAATAGTGCAGTTCTGTATTGGTTTTCCCGCACCATCTTTCAGCACACCTGAGATTTTTACTGCTGCCATATCCACTCCACAAAAAAGCCCGCCTGAACCGGCGGGCTGTCATAACACTGTGTTACCTGGCTAATCAGAATTTATAACCGACACCCACGATGAAACCGTCAGTGCGCCAGTCACCACTGCCGGAGCCTTCATAAGCAATATCAATGGCCACGGATTCGGTCGGGTTAAACTGCACGCCAGCTCCCCACGCCAGAGACGTGTTGCTGTGGCGACCGTCATCACTTCCGGTCAGCACATCGTGCGTTTTCCCCTTATTGTCAGTTACGCGGAGATAATCCCCGGAAAAAGTCGACACACGGCTGTAAGCCATACCCGCCATCGCATACGCGCTGAACCATTCATTCACGCGCACAGACGGCCCCACCATCACGCTGAACCAGCGGTTACGCACGGAATCTTCATGCCAGCGGGTATTGCTGTAACGGGTAAGCTGGCGATTCTTGTCTCCTGCATAGCTGAATGACGTCACCAGCCCCAGTGTGTCCGTAAACTCATAACGGTATTTCACGTTAATCCCGTTAAGATCATCGCTGCCGGGAACGTTCGTCGAGGCATGAAGATACCCCGCGCTCAGCGTGGACTGATGTTCAGATGCCCATGCAGGCGCACCGGATACGGACAGACAGATGGCTGCGGACAAAATGGCTGCACAAACTTTACGCATAATTACCTCTCGCTTTTCTGCAATAAAAAAGGCGCCATTTCTGGCGCCCGTATATGGGTTATAAAATTCAGCTGATACTGATGCCTGCGGTGGCTTTCTTCATCACCACAACCAGCAAATCGCTGATACTTGCTGTGGGATACCAGTCATTTACCAGCCATGCTGACACCGAAAACTCCAGCGTCATGTGACCGTGACCGGCAGGCATATCAATAACGCCACTGTAAATCAGCGTATTATCCAGCGCGGTACGGTTATAAATTTCAGCACCGTTTTTCCGCACTATCAGACGGCATGAGGAGTAAATATCAGTATGCTCTCTCTCATGTTTAGCGCCGCTGAATGCCACCGCCGGAATAACAATCTGCCGGTCAAACGGCTGATCGTCATAAACCCTGACGGTAATGGTCCCTGATGGCCACCGCTCCGGTGCACGGGAGTCCCGGGGGAAAGCTTTGCCCACTGTTTTAACGAGATCGCCTTCAATCTGGTTCGCGGACAGTTTTCCCAGAACCCGACAGTTCTCGTTAATCGTGACGTTGTTGAGCGTCCCGGAGTTCGCATTCACGTTACCGCTGATATCGGCATTTTTCGCCGTCAGCCGCCCATCCGGTGTCAGGGAAAATGCCGGAGGATTACCGCCGCTGGTAATGGTGGGGGCCGTCAGGAGTTTCAGGAACACGTCGTTCATGAATATCTGGTTGCCCTGCGCCACAAACATCGGCGTTTCATTCCCGTTTGCCGGGTCAATAAACGCGATACGATTGGCGGCAACCAGAAACTGACTCAGTTTGCCTTCCTCTGTATCCTCCATACTGAGGCCAATACCCGCGACATAATGTTTGCCGTCTTTGGTCTGCTCAATTTTGACGCCCCACATGGCATTCCACTTATCACTGGCGTCCTTCCACTCTTTCGAAAACTCCTCCAGTCTGCTGGCGTTATCCTCCGTCAGCTCGACTTTTTCCAGCAGCTCCTTGCCGAGATGGGATTCGGTTATCTGGCCTTTGAAAAAATCCAGGTAACCTTCCGCATCATCGCTCGCCCGACCAACAGCCTCCACGAATGCCGATTTGCCGACGGTGTTCACACTGCGGATATAAAAGTAATAATCACGACCCGGTTTGATATTGATACTGGCGGCTATCCAGTACAGCCCCGTGCCAAGGTAGCGGGCTGTGGTTTCAACCTGCCTGATATCCGCAATCCGTTTTTCCGAGAACCAGAACTCAAACTGTACCGTCGGGTCATAAACCGCAAGATGTGGCGTGGCGGTTATCTGAAAATAGCCCGGTGTCAGCTCAATCCTCGACGGTGCTGCCGGTGCGGCAATCCGGAACGATACCGACGCCGGATCGCCCTGCTGTCCCCACGCATTTACCGCCCGGACTGTCAGCGTGTACCGCCCCAGCGCCAGTTGCGTGAAGCGGTATGTGGTTTCCGTCGTCCGGGCCGTGCTGACCAGCCGCTCACTGCCGTCATCCGCTGCCACGGTCAGGCGAAGCATAAAGCTCACCCCCTTCACCACCTTCGGCGTGTCCCAGCGCGCCAGCACCTGATATTCCCCGCTGTCTGCGGTGACTTCGGCAGTCAGGTGCTGCACCGCTGGCGGCGTGACACCATTCACCGTGCCGCTCTGGTCGCCGTCAAAGTGCGCCCCGTTATCCACGATGGCCTCTTTTTCCGGTACATGCTGCACGGCAGTGATGGCATACGTGCCGTCATCGTTCTCACGGATACTCACACAGCGGAACAGGCGCTGGCGCAGCGTCGGCAGCTTCAGCCCCCACACGCTGTATTCTGCAACGCCGTCAGGAACACGGCTTACTTTTACCTTCACGCCGTCGGTGACGGACTGGACCTCCACGCTGACCGGATTCCCCTGTCCGTCAACCAGGCTTATCAGCGTGGTGCCGGAGGATGGCAGCGTGATTTCACGGTCGAGCGTCAGTGTCCGCGTCTGGCTGTTCACCGCCAGCACGCGCCCGCCGATGCTGATCCCCGCATAGTCATCATCACAGATTTCAATGACATCCCCCGGTACATGGCGAAGCCCTTCTGCACCCACGCTGAAGTCCACGGTCTGCGTTTCCAGCAGTTCTGTTTTAATCAGCCACAGCCCGGCGCGGTGTGCCTGCCCCCGGCTGGTACAGCCAAAGGCATCCATCTTCGTGACGTTACGACAGTAACGGGCAATGGCCTGCGTGTCCTCCACAAGCTCTGTCGCCGTCTCCCAGCCGTTATCCGGGTCAATCCAGTTCACCTCAACGGCATTATGGCGGTCTTTCAGGGCGCTGAAGCTGTAGCGGAACGGCGCGCCATCATCCGGCATCACCACATTACTGCGGTTATAGGTCCACACCTTATCCGACGGTCGGTCCTGCACGAACGTCAGCGTCTGCCCGTTCCATACCGGCATACAGCGCATCGCCGAGCAGAAATCACTGAGAACATCCCACGCCTTACGCTGTGTGGTCAGGTAGGCATTACAGGAAATGCGCGGCTCCGTGCCACCAAAACCGTCCGGCACCGACTGGTCGCAATTCTGGCCGATGACATACAGCGCCCATTTGTCCACATCCGCCGCACCAAGACGTTTACCCATGCCGTAGCGCGGGTGGGTCAGCATATCCCACAGACACCAGGCCATGTTGTTGCTGTATGCTGGCTTAAACGTTCCGTCCCAGATACCGCTGTATTGCCGCGTCTGCGGGTTATAGTTCGACGGCACCTGCAGAATGCGCCCGCGAAGATGATAATTACGGCTCACCTGCTGGCTGCCGAACTGCTCCGAATCCACCTGCACGCCGACCAGTGCCGTGTTCGGGTAGCACTGTTTCACATCGATGATTTCGGTGTATGACGACCAGAGCGTTTTGTTCTGCAGCTGATCTGTGGTGCTGTCCGGCGTCATCCTGCGCATCCGGATATTGAACGGGCGCGGCGGCAGGTTACCCACCACCACCGATGCCAGATACTGTGAGGTGGTTTTGCCTTTAATGGTGATGTCTTTTTCCGTCACCCAGCCACCGTTACGCTGTATCTGAACCAGCAGGCGGACTTCCGACGGATTCCGGTCCCCCTTTGAGGTGGTTTCCACCAGTGCCTGCACACCGAAGGTAAAGCGCAGACGGTCGATGTTTGCAGACGTGATGGTCCGGGTAATCGGCGTGTCGTACTTCACTTCCGTACCCAGCACCGTCTCGGAGCCGGAGGATTCAAATCCCTCCGGCGGTGTCTGCTCCTGCTCACCTGCCCGGAAAACCACCGTGACACCGGAGATATTGGTATTCCCCTCACTGTCCAGCACTGGCGTACTGTTCAGCAGCACACTTTTTAATCCGTCCACCGGACCTTCAATCGGCCCTTCACTGATGGCGTCTATCACGCTCAGCATCTGCGTGGACTTCAGGTTGTCCTTCGCTTCGCGCGGGGTATGCCCCTTACTGCTGCCTTTACCCATTCCTCACGCTCCAGAAACGACAAAACCGCCCTGAGGCGGTTTCACATAAAACGTTTTTCATCAACGACCAATCACCACAACCTGACCACCGTCCCCCTCGTCTGCCGTGCTGATCTCCTGAGAAGCCACCCGCGACCCCACGCGCATTTCCCCGTACAGAACAGGCAGAACATTGCCCTGGGCAACCATGTTATCCAGTGATGAGAAATAGGTGTTCTGCTTACCGTTATCCGTGCTGGTCGCTGTGGGCGTCCGGGCTTTCGGTGCCAGCATCTGGGCCACACCACCCAGGATCATACTGGCCCCTGCCGCATACATGCCCGATACAGCCGCGGCACCCAGCCAGCCCACAGGGTTCCACCATGCCACCGCAATCAGCGCCGCCCCCAGCACCACCTGAAACACACCGCCACTTTTAGCTCCCGCCAGACGCGGCACGATGTGGATCACGGCACCATTTGCCAGCGGCTCATTAAGACGGGCAGATAATTCGGTTTCACCTGCATCACGCCCGGCAATGCGCACCTGATACCAGCCGTCATTCAGTTTCTGACGAAACGCCGGGAGCTGTGTGGACAACGCCCGGATGGCTTCAGCCCCCGTTTTTACACGAAGGTCGATGCGGCGGCCAAATCGTTGTAAATCCCCGTAAAGGCAGATGCGTGCCATGCCCGGTGACGCCAGAGGGAGTGTGTGCGTCGCTGCCATTTGTCGGTATACCTCTCTCGTTTGCTCAGTTGTTCAGGAATATGGTGCAACAGCTCACCGTCGCCGCAGTAAATGGCGGCATGATTCGGCACCGATGAACCAAAACAGCACAGCAGCACATCGCCCGGCTGCGCCGCTGACAACGGCACCTGATACAGCCCTGTGGCCTCCAGATTATCCAGATAGAGATTCTGGCCGTTACACCACCAGTCATCCTCACGATGAAAGTCCGGCATCTCAATCCCCGCCAGATGATAAGCATCCCGGAACAGCGTGTAACAGTCCGTCACCCCGTGCTCAAAGCGCCGCCCGGTAAGATGCGGCACACAGCGGAATTTATGAATCTCACCCCGGCAGACCAGCCACCAAGGCAAATCGCTCTGCACCTGCAGCCGCCTGTCAGCCTCACTCAGCCAGGGCAGACCACCGGGGTGGCTGTGGACCAGCGCCACAATCTCACCCTGCATCTCTGCCCGCAGCCAGTCCTCCGGCGACATCCGGAAATACGCCTCCGGCTCACCGGAGATATTCACGCAGGGAAAATATCTTTCCCCTTCCGGCGTTCTCACCACGAAGCCGCACGACTCCGCTGGCGCACATCGCCGGGCGTGCGCCAGAATCGCTGATTCTGTCTGTGTCATGGGATTACTGCGAAAGTTTGTTAATGGAAAGGAAGCCGCCAAAGTTGCCGACGTTATTGCGAAACTTACAGCCGCTCAGGCATTTGCTGCATTTATCCTTCGTGATATCGGACGTCGGCTGGTCATATTCATCCGCGACAGCCGGACCATGATAACCGCACTCATCACCGCGATAGGTCCAGGTGCAGGTGTTGGCCAGCATGATGCGCCCCGGAAAAACAGCACCATCCGTTTCCGTCGGTGTGGAGAGCACAAAGGAGGCACTGACCGCACTCAGTTCGCTGCACTGCTCGATGCGCCAGCGGCTGATCACCTCCTGCTCCGGAGCGGCGTCGCTGTTTCCGTTGACGAAGTTCACCGCATCCAGAAAACGGGCGTAAACCTTACGCCTGACCACCGTTCCGCCGACCAGACTCTGCAGGTCTTCCGCCATCCCGGTGACCATGCCGTGCAGGTTAGAGACCGTCAGTGTCGGACGGGCAGCACTGCCCTTACCGTTCAGTTCAAATCCCGTCCCCTGAATGGGGTATGCCTGATACTGCCGCCCCTGCCAGGTGACCGGCTCACCTTTTTCGTTCTGCTCATTACAGAAAAAATAACGTTCACCACCGACCTCTGTCAGATCGATTTCCCAGAGCACCACCAGGGCTGACTGAGTAAGGCGTGTCGTCTCATGATGTGTTTCCTGTGGAATATCCTGCATCAGGGCCTCCTATGCCACGACCTGTTCAAAATCTGCCGTTATGGTTACCCACAGCGCCCCCACGCTTGCCGACCATTTACGACAAACCACCCTGATCGGCCTCCAGTCATAAGGTGGCGTCCACTGAAATGCGCGGACGCCACCGTGCCGTTCCAGAAAGGCTTTTAAAGATGGGTGTTCACATTTACGAACACGTATCGTCACGCTGTAAGTCGACAACTGGTTATTCAGTCCCGCCGCACGACGCTGTTCATAACCATCGCCCAGCTTCACTGTCACCACTTTCGGCTCTGATACC
>NZ_JBJQJE010000039.1:0-7789 GCF_046487585.1 Escherichia sp. WS1265 | reverse complement strand
GCACGGCTGGGACGGAAGTCGCTGTCGTTCTCAAAATCGGTGGAGCTGCATGACAAAGTCATCGGGCATTATCTGAACATAAAACACTATCAATAAGTTGGAGTCATTACCAGCATTGCATTCCATCAGAGAATCAGAAATGTCCAAATTTCTTTACTGGCGAAATGTTGATAACATTGCAGAATCAGTACTTAGGTTCCGTAGTCATTTAAATTTAAATGTTGATAATAATATTGCCAAACGTATAGATATGGCCGTTGAGCATATAGAACACGAGTTAATGAATTATTTTATACAACATTAGAATTTATTAATCGAAACGTCACGAGAACGTTTCGAATTCTGTGTCACTGTGCCTGTTGAGTTAGGGTGCCCGATGAGGTGTACGCATTTTCGAGCCACGCGGCGAATACTTCACTCCTTCAATACCTTCTCATTCAGCCGGTATCGTCCACATTGCCGTTTCAAAATCAATTTCTGACCAACGCACAACTCATTGGAACGAATAAAGATTAATATGGTGAGATCAACGGCCTGACGGCTCAAATGGCGCCGATCTCTTCCCTTTTGATTACAGCTTGACTTGCTTATTCTGCGAATAAATATAGCGGAATTTGTCACCATAAATGGACTCAACGTCCAGAATGAAATCCAGCCTGCCGGTTTGGGAGGCAGCTAATCGCAACTCAAGTGAATCGACATCACAGCGACTATCCGTTCCCCGAGCCTCAACCAGGAACACCTCATCGCCCACTCTGAATGAATCACCTGGTCTTGGACCTCCGATCACAAAACACGTAATATCCAATCCGAGCGCATGCACTGAAGCAAGAAAGATGTTGTCTCCCACAGGATCAATCTTTTTACCATCAACCATTACGGTAATATTTGAGACAAAAGCCGTCCCCATTCCATTATTTATGATGTAAAGGCCTGATTTATTTATCCGACCATCATTAGAGACATAAGCGTTTATACGTGGTTCGACAGAGATATGATTATGCTTAATCTGTTCCTTACTTTGCTCCTGAGTAAAGTAGAGCGAAAATACAGCGACGATGATACCCACAGATGCAAGAATGGTATCTCTATACTCCCTGAAAAAATCCTTCACTAGAACCTCCGCTCTGATTCATCAATCATTAACCCGATTTACTATCTTATCCAGATATTCTTCCAGATTATGCTTGTGCAAATAACTATTTACATCTGCCGCCCAAGATTCACCTTTACCGAGAATAGCGCGGCTGTAAGTCGATGCGTACAGGTAACGGTTATCATAAAGATTAATCAGTGTTTGATTTACACCATCAATGCTACAACCTGGATTCTGACTCTGCCGCTCCAGCGCCCGAGTAATACGCGCCTGGTGTTCCTGGTCGACAGGAAAATTCCGTTCATTAAGTTCACTGAGTACCAGAAATGAGGGGGGAGTACCTTCTTCAATCGCAGCCTGAAGGCGATAATGACCATCCAGAATAACAAATGATCCCAACCCGGCAATGTACCAGACCAGTATCGGGGGCAATGTTTCCTCGCGGCACTTTTTACGCCACCATTTCAATCGCCCTGCGTTGAAATGAACGTGGTAACGTCCAAGTAACAAATTACCTCCCCACCACCAGTCCACTAGCCTGATTTTTTCAGGATTAGTCAGATCCGGGAAATCTTCACCATAAAGCGTCCAGTCACAGCCGATATTCCCGGTGCTCTCAGGAGAATCAAAGCGCCAGTTCTCTATAGAAATGGATTGGTTACAGGGTCTGGTGGTATCCACAGGCCTTAGCAACCAGCGACGCGGAGGCAGAAGGGGTACTGGAGTATTCATTAGCTGCCGGGTAAAATACCGGCACCACTCGCCCGTCCAAACCTCAGCCCCTTTGCATTTGATTTGTTCTACATCTGCTGATGTCACAGGGGGCACTAAACTCTGCCGTCCAGAATGATCAACGTTAAACACCAACCAGACACCTGAATGATCTTTTAACATTGATGCCCAAAATAATGTCTCACCATGTAATTGCAACGCCATCCGCCCATGATGACCACTGAGCATATCCATTGCCTGTGCAACCCCCTGATGCGCCCGAATCGTAAACTCCAGCCCCTGCCAGTTGTTATTCCGATCGAAAAGATCTTTCCACCAATATTCAGTCATTCTCGTCTTTCCCTGACCAGCCAGTGTTTATTCTAAGACCTTTATAATAATCCAGATAGCAACTGATATCGCTGCAGAAACATCGCCAAGGTACTCATCCTACACAGCCATCCTCCATCTCAAATGCTCTACAATTAATATGGCATATTTACCGTGATCACCAGCTGCGATAACCAAATATGCGCCGCCAAAGCACAATTAGCACCAACCCCAGAGTCAACGCCGCCACCAGGAGCAGGATGATAATCTGCAATGGCATAAAGTAGTCGCAATACTCCCTTGCCAGATTGCATGGTGCGCCATTTTACAGATAGCTCTGTAACATGAATGAGACTGATTAAATGGTTAAATCGGTCTGGAAAATATGTTTAAAAAATCAATTTTTCGACATAATATCCATACATATTCACGATGACACAGTTCATAATTCATGAACAGAATAGTATTATGAACAGTTCATTCAAAGCTCTCCTCAACGATCGCTAACCATACCATCCCAGAAATCATTGATGATCTGCTCAATCCCGGCATCACCCACATCATAGTCTCGTACTAACACATCCATCAGGCGTTCTTTATCAAGACTCAGTAAACCTTCCAGGGATGAGTGCTCACTCATTGTCGCTATATCGCTTCCCAATAGAAAAGCGCCCATACGTATGGGCTCACAGTTCAGGCGTTCCTCTTCTACGGGCGATTCATAGAAGCGTTCACTCTCGATATGTAGTGGCGAAACACACTATCTTTGGGGAAGAGGATATCGGCTGGATGTAGTTTTAGTGAATAAACCGGCTTAAGTGAAACTTCAGGGAGGCTGGATATGCCTGAAAGTTCCCCCACATAACGACACGGCTTAACGGAAAATAGTTCTCAGCCAGTGGTATTGCGGTATTTTAAAACAAAGACTGCCTAAGTTAATGGAAAAATAGCAGCAAGAGGTAAAGGCTGAAGCCAGTTTTGTTGGCATCAAGCGACTGAAGACCAAATGGGGTAGCTGTAATCCACAGACCGCACGCATCTGGATCAATCTCGAACTGGTAAAAAAACCACCTGAATGCCTTGAATTTATTGTAGTTCACGAACTCGTCCATCTATACGAATGCAAGCATAACGAGCGTTTTACCGCTATGATGAACCAAATTGGCGCGGACACAGAGCTAAGTTGAATAAAATGCCATTAGCTTATAATCACTGGAAGTATTGAAATTTAATCAGAAAATGGTTGATACTATCGCATCAACCATTTCCATTAATTATCAATAAAACCTTTCATTTCTCTTTCTAATTCATACAATGTTGAAAGTAGTTCTTCTCGCTGTTGGCGTAAGCCCTTAAGATCAACAAAAGCCGGCTCTTCATGTTTCTTAACATACCGAGAAATATTTAAATTAAAATCATTTTTTTGTATTTCATCAAAAGAAGCCACATGCGAAAAATTGCAGACACTACTTCTTTCAAAGTAGCATTCTGATACCTTCCTAATGATTTCATCTGTTATTAAGTTGCGCCCCTTTACGGGTTTAGCCAAATCAGATGCGTCGATAAACACGACATTAGAATTCTTTTTATCTTTCCTGAAGATCAAAATGGCGGTTGGTATTCCTGTCCCAAAAAGCAACCTATCTGGTAGACCTATTACCGCATCTAACAACCCTTCACTAACTAAATTTCTCCTTATATTCTCCTCTTGACCTCCACGAAACAATACACCGTGAGATACCAGTATGGCCATTCTACCAGTTGCACTTTTAAGTGTTGAAACCATGTGCAAAATAAAGGCATAATCCCCCTTGGCCTGAGGTGGAAAACCTAAATTAAAACGACCATAATCATTATGTACTAAATCATCATGATTCCAGCCGATAATATTAAATGGAGGGTTAGAAGCAACCACATCAAACTTCATTAATCTATTATCTGTATCCAGAAACTGAGGGCTAGATATTATATCCCCCCATTCTATCCGACTATTAATTTCGTTATGCATAATCATATTCATTTTAGCCAATGCCCAACTGGACCTATTAACCTCTTGACCAAACAAAGTATAATTATTGCTTTTAAAGGATTTTTTTATCTTTTCCCCTAGGGTAATTAAAAGAGAACCAGACCCACAAGTAGGATCACAAATACTATCTCCACCCTTAGGCTGCAATAACTCTGCAAATAGTAATGAAATACCTTCTGGGGTATAAAACTCTGCCCCCCTCATCGCCGAGTCAGATGCAATCCTTTCAAAAAGATATCTACACGCCACTTTTATCTTATCATTACCATCATGAGTATATCCAAAATTCATTTCAGGACGTGCAAAAATAGCGAGTAAATTATTAAGCATCCGATCTCTTTCTGATCTTGCACCAAAATTAACCGTTGCAAATTGTATAGACTCGAATAAATAACCACCTCTATTTTGACAGACCGAATCAATAGCCTGATCAATTAATCTCAGCGAGTTGTCAATCCTCTCTCCAATATAATCACCATGATTCTTAGCTTCATGATATATTTTATAAAAACTTGCATCCTCAGGTACTCGAGAAACAATTTCTAACAACTCAGAATAGTCTTCATTAATTAAATCAGATAAATAGTCAGCCTTTATGTCAGAAATATATTTCAACAATAGCATTGAAAATATATAATCTTTATAAGAAGATGAGTCAACTTTTCCTCTAAATAAATCACAAGCAAGCAACAATGATTTATGAAGTGCCTTCATTTCACTCATTTTCTAACTCCTCGCTATCAATGATATTTTCACATATACCATCAAAGAGCACATCGCCATTTTGTATTAGTGAATTATAGATGACTTTTTGTTTAATCCAGTTTCTATTAATAAAACCAATCTTTTCTTGAACTCTCAAATTGGGGAGTTTAACAGCCATTTTAGAAACCGTTTTTGAATTAATTTTACTAATACTAGTACCTTCACTCAAACTGCGAATATATTTACTCCCAGAAGTAGAGTTTATATACCAATGTAAATAATGTGGTAGTATTAGATTTTCATTACATCTAATCACGGCTAACTGATTGGACGTAATGATTGGTTTGCCTAGATTTCCTTCAATAATCCCAGCTGAAAACACAGGTCCCCGCAGACGTAATAAAATATCATTAGGGAAAAGATAATGCTTCTCAGGATTACCCTCTGGGATAACAGAGGTTAAAGTACCAAGATCTAAAATGCCGTCAAGTCCTATATCTTTCGTCTGGATAAGATAACAGGAGCCTTGCTCACCAGCATCTTGTATCGCCGATTTAAAGGGCATACCTAAGCGGATCTCAGCAACACTCTCTAATGTAACAATTTTATACATAAGTAAGTTAGGGAGATTACTCTCCCTTTCCTCCAGTAGTTTTAAGCACAATCGAGTGTTTCCAATTCACATCCCCCACACGTACATCTAAATCCATCTGTAATGAGGAAAAGGAGAGCGTGTGTATCAGCATGACGATACAAGCCATCCCCCCCTTACTTATTGACTTTTTACGCAGGGATTGATATTTTTTATCGTTCATTTTGTTGGAACCTCTCGTAACGGTTTTAGCCAGAATGTGTTGAGTAAATAGCAGCGGCAACTGCTATTTACTCCCTCCCTTACCCAGGTAGTAGCGTTGTACTAGGTCAGTAAAAAGACTATAACAGACTATAGAGAATTTATGCAACAGTAGCGTCGTACTACTTTCTAAAGCTATCGTTGTCGCTATCCATCATGGAATCATTAAGTTCATGATTATTCTCATTTATCTTACGAATTCATGATGGGGAAATATTTTGGTGCCACTTTCCAAATAGCTAATAGCTTACGGGCCTCATCCCTGCGTGCCCTGGCATCCGCCAGTGAGACTTCGGAGTATTTCCCCAGCGCCAGTATCTTCTCTTTGCCACCAAAGCGGTAACGTAGCCTCCAGTATTTTGAACCGTTAGGGTGAACCAGCAACACCATGCCTTCGTCATCAGCCAGCTTATAGACTTTTATTTCAGGCTGGGCAGCACGAACCTTCACATAACTCAGAGCCATGATGAGTGTCCTTTCAAAGGTTCTGTGTGGGTACAAACATTATCGAACCGGGATATACCCACAGTTGTACCCACATCAGTAAGTTGATGTAGATTGAATTAGGTTGAGTGAAAAAGTGAGGAAGGCATTGCGGATACTGGATTTCAGACACAAAAAAAGCCGCCCTTGAGCGACTCGATTTGCATACGGTGTGGTGCGAAGGCCGGACTCAAACATGCGATTTAACCTCATGATTTAAAATTGTTAATAATAAACAACACCATCCTATACCAACACAGATACCAACACGAAAAATCACTGGTTTTCGGCATCGAACCAGGACAATCAGGTCCTGATTGAGATACCGAGCTCTGTTACTCGTCATCTTCCTCGACAGGCTCCATTGCATCAAGTGGTACTCGCACCATCGCGATAGAACCAATCCGGATAAAAGCATCTTCCCCATCTATATCGGTTAACTGATATCGCTTACTTGATGCCGGATAATTATGTCGATTGGCAACAGTGTACTCTTTCGTACAGCCAGAATGTGGCAGACTGAGGTGGAATAGATAACGTCCGTATGCCCGCTGACCACCTCCGGGCGGGAGAGTGTGGTATCTGACATCATCATTTTTCCTTTCTGTTTATAAATGAAAACGCCAGCCGTGTTCAGGCTGACGTCAGGGAAGTGAAATCGGGTGAGTGATCTTCACTGGTTCTGGTGCAAAAGTTACTGTTGGCGCAGGGTACGGATACCCTCCCTGGCCTGTTCGATACAGCGCAACAGTGCTGCCGAACCTGTTTTATCCTCATCGTTGTCGAAGATAATTCCCGATTCGCAGTCGATATTGTCCTGCAGCCACGCAATCAGAATATCCAGCGCTGTTTCCGTGGTTAATGATTTCATGTTGTGAATTTCCGGATTACCTGTCGAAAGTGGGTAAACCCGGCAGATATCCGGCACTGGCATCCAGATGAATGAGACTGACACCATAACGCCGGATGAGTGTGACGACCAGACGACGGAACGTTTTTGACAGCCCCAGGCGCTTAAGCCGCAGAACCGGGTATGACCACGCATCGGTACGTAACAGATAACCGGTACCGGTAAAATGAATCCATTCTGATTCACCGAAGTCACTGGTCTGGTGTGACAGCGAGTACAGCCAGGCGTTGTCCGTTTCCGTGATATGTGCGGTACTGCAGCGTATGCCGGTAAGGGCAACAAATGGTGGCGTGCAGTCTGCTGAGGTCCGGTCAGATTCATCAACAACACGAAGGGAGTAGCCGTTATCGCAGACCATGTTAATCAGTTCAGCGAGATTAACACCATCAATATCAACGACAATTCGCCCCATATTCAGTGCCTGTACGTTAACGCTGTCGGCTTCCAGTGTCAGGGCCAGTTTCATCATTTCGCCTCCGGATACTTACCCAGGGTGATATTGTTCACCGTTCTGTAGTTGTGGCGGGTCATCAGGCCTGTTGCCCGGCGAGCCCGGAGAATAGTAAGCGTCGTCTCAGCACCGTCTGGCAGATCCTGAAATTCCTGAAAGAATAGTGGACACCAAATATGGTGGACGCTATCCATGAAATCATTAACCGCAGTGCGTAAAAA
>NZ_JBJQJE010000038.1:0-11272 GCF_046487585.1 Escherichia sp. WS1265 | reverse complement strand
GCAGGGGAACAGCCAGCAGACCACCGGCGAGAGCGGTGGTCAGAATAAATTTCACAGAGTCAAAGGTGTGAGCCTCCAGCGCGATATGTTTACCATCAAGTCCCCACATGAAGCTGATGATCATTCCGGCAATCGTCAGAAATACGCCTGCCAGCCAGCGAATATGGAACAACCGGGTTATGCGTTCGGTGATATAGCCAGCCAGTAAGGCCGGGCCGAACAGACACAGTAATATGAGCCCTGCCAGCGCAGAAGCCGTGCTGATTAATGCTCTGAACAAAAGGCGAAGAATGGCAAATCCTGCGATCAGCAGGATCAGCGCGCCGACTATCTGTAACATAGTCACTCCGTGATGAATATCATGTTATTGTTAATGCCAGCGAATGTGGCGTTGAAGATCCGTTGCGCCGGTCCGGGTCCCGGTCATGATGACCGGGACCACAGAGAGGCGATGGTTCTGTCAGAAGGTCACATTCAGTGTGGCCTGACCGTTATACCCTTCAGCGCTGCTGCCGCTGACGCTGTGGGCATAACCGGCCTGAACGCCCAGGGTGATATTTTCCCGGACACGGGCTTCCAGTCCGGCCTGCAGGTCCAGTGATGTGCCATTCTGTGAGGGAGAGAACGTCATCCCGCTGCCTGCAGTGGAAGTCCCCACACGCATATCTCCCCGGGAGCTGAAGGTGCGGATAACAGAAGGCTGTACCCACCAGTTCACCGGTAATTCACTCACACTGTGTTTTGCACTGTCACGCAGGGGGGCACGGGATGAGGTGCCTTCGCCAAAGGTCATATCGTTGTGGCTGCCCAGACGGAAACCGGCACGCACATGTTGTGCACTGCCATGCCCGAACTTCACATAACCGGCGTTGTCCTTACCGTCATCCAGGGAAAGTCCCTGCCAGGTATACTGCAGTTGTGGCTCCAGCATCAGGTTGTCAGTGATACTGAAGGGCAGACCGGTTTCCAGTGAACCCAGCCAGCCCCAACCCCGGGCGCGGAAGTCGTTATTGTCCGTTGACGCTTTCATGCTGTGGCGGGTTCCCAGGGCCACAATGTCAGCCCACAGTCCGGAGGCGTTGTGTATCAGATTCAGGTATCCGCCCAGGCTGCCGGCATCATCCCGGACCGTGCCGGCACGGGAGGCGTCATCATCCTTAACATCAACGGAAGAATGGCCTGCAGCACCATATATCCCTGCGGTCACAGACATACCGGCAACCTCTGTTCTCAGCAGGTCACCCTCCAGGCGGACGAAGCCATAGCTGCCGCTGCTTTCCGGCGTGGCCCCACGGGCAATACCGCCATTGTCATCGTGACCGAGATGACCGCCCTGAATGCTGAGACGGACGCTGTTGTTTTCACCATTTACACCGGTCTGATGGCTGCGGGAGCCTGCCACAATCCGGTCATAGTCCATTGCCTGTGTCAGCATGGAGGCATACAGGGGGACTTCTGCACGATAAGCATTTTCACTGCGCAGATACCAGCTCTCATCACTGTCCCGGTTGAGGGAGTAGTTAAAGGCACCGGCCTGCAGCCTATTCCCCTGGACAAAGGCCCCTTCCTCCGTGGTGGCACCGTTAATGGCTTCCACCACCTGAATACCCTTACCGCTGGTCGCCAGCCCCGACGCACTGTTGCCGGCGTTCACCAGGTTCAGGATGGTTTTTCCGGTTGCCCTGCCGCCGTCAATGACCAGTCTGTCAGCATTGTTCTGTGCCATATCCGGGCGTACACGCAGGCTGATGGTGCCATTCTGTCCGTTCAGGTTTTTCACTTTCAGGGTTGCCGGTACGAACTTCCCTGTGCGGGTGGAGGTGAAATGAATCTGTCCGGCATGGCTGAGGTCATCCACCACCGACTGCACCGTGGCGTTATCGGGGATATTCCAGGTGGCACCGGAGGCGAGAGTGACATTCGTGGGGTCAATGGCACCGTTCAGCACAGTGCTGCCGGTCAGCTTCAGGGCTGTACCGCGCTGAGCAATGACATCCGTGGTGACGGTACTGTCGTTCAGCGTCAGCGTGCCTTCATTCAGGTTGACGGCTTTCTGGGTGAGTGTGGTGTTGCTGACAGTGAGTGTGCCACTTCCTGATTTTTCCACGCTGCCGTTACCGGTGAGAGAGCCTCCCTGCAGGAGTGCATCGCCTTCACGGATGGTCAGGGTATCGTTGTTCACCGTCTTCCCGGAAAGGGTAAGTATGGCGCCGTTATTCAGCGTGGTGGTGCCCGCCAGTGTGCCGCCCCTGGCGGTGAACAGTCCGCCATTTACCGTGGTATCCGTGGCCGTATCACCGGCGTTCAGCGTGAATGAACTGCCTTTTTCCAGCATCAGGGCATCCGCCTGACCGCCTCCGATACTGAATGCCTTTCCGTCGCTCCGGGTACCACTGACAGCGGCACCGGAATCGGCCAGCAGTACACCGCCATTTCCCATGGATACGGTGGTGGCGGTGCCACCGTTGCGGACATCCAGCGTTCCGCCATCATCCACGCGGGTATTAGTGGCTGTGTGTCCGGTCAGCACATCCAGGCGTCCGCCATTTTCCAGTACGACATTATCAGCTTTACCCTCCACAACAGAGAATGCTCCCAGGCGGTTTATGCCGGTAACGGTTGCAGCCGTACTGGTAACCAGTGCGCCGCCCTGCTTCAGGGTGACATTCGTGGCTGTACCACCGGCGTCCACCTGCAGTCTGCCCTTCTGATTAACGGTGGTATTCCCGGCCACACCCCCGTTTTTGACAATCTGCCAGCCGTCACTGTTCACAACAGTGTCAGACGCTGTACCGCCGTTGTGCACATACTGGTATCCCCCATTCAGCGTGGTATCCAGTGCGTGACCATGTACAGTCTGGTCGCCGCCGGCATAAACCACAGTGGTATTTGCCGTTCCTTCAGCTCTCACAATCTGGCGACCGTTTTTATTGATGGTTGTGCGTACGGCATCCCCGCGAACAAACTGCCCGGTATCACCGTTTTCTGCATCCGGTCCCCCTTCCGCCCCGGTATTAACAACGGTATCCGTTGCCACTGTACCGGGCTTGACGACCTGCCAGCCCTTATCATTAATGACGGTTCCTGTGGCTATCGCCCCCTCATGCATCCACTGTTCGCCACCATTCAGCGTGGTGTTCACTGCCCGTCCCTGAAGGCTCTGTCCGCCTCCGGCACTGATAACCGTGTCTGAGACACTTCCACCGGGGTTCACTCTCTGAAGACCACCACTGGTGACAGTCGTTTTGTTGGCTGTTCCGCCATCCTGTACCCATTGCCCGCCGGTATTGGCCTCGTTATCCGGCCCATACTCCAGCCCGGTACTGATGGTCATTCCGTTGGTCGTACCGAAGACAATCTGGTTGTCATGATTTGCCAGTGTTCCGCCGTTCACGGTTTCTCCCGGGTGCACAACGATGTCAGCAGCCAGCACCGGGAGTGACGTGACTGCGGCAAGAGACAGTGCAACCGCCACACCGCCACGTTTACCCCGTGCGCGGGCCAGTTCGGAGGCAACCACGAAAGCGCCCGTAATGTGATTCCATACCAGCCTGTAGCAGGTATTCAGATGTCGTTTCATCAGCTTTTCCTTAGATTGAGGGTGAATAAAAAAGCCGGTACCCACAAACGTGGATACCGGCAGGTAAAGGGTTACAGTGCCGGAGGTCCGGCTGTGGGAGTTTCTGAATTGTGGTTCTGTTGTTCCCTGAATGTCTTTCTGTACGTATCTGTGCATGTTACTGACAAAGGTTATTATTAGCTTATCGATCGATATAAACGATCGATAAAATAGATATCGATCGTTTTATTCTATTATTGAGCTATTGCACGGACAAGAGAGACAGTAACGAAAACAGTGCTTTTGTGAGCAGACTCAGAGTCAGGGAGGGCATCAGTCACGACAGGTTCAGAAGAAAATCCAGTTCCATACCGCACGGGCAACAGAGACCACCGTGTCACGAACAGCGCGCAGGGCCGTACGGACAACAGAGGCAACACAGACGCTCTCCGCTGTGTCAAATATCCGGTCCACCGCACCGGTAAACTGTTCACGGGCCTGAGACCGGACAGATTCCGTGCGCAGCTCGTCCTGCAGTCGGGTCATCAGGGGACTGGCGGCATGGTCGGGAAGCGCTGTCATGAGCGCACTGACCAGCGTATCCAGTTCCCAGCCGGTGCGGGCCGATACGGCCACAACCGGATGTACGGGCCGGAACAGACGGAATACCGCCTCCGTTTTTTCGCGAATATTCTGTGCCTGTGCAGGAGAAGGCTGAATACCGGCCATATCCCATTCATGGCAGGGCTCCGTTTTGTCGGCCTGCGTCACCACAAACAGTACCCGCTGATGTCCCCGGTGCAGGATGTGTCGCCAGAAATACTCATCCACAGACAGGGCACGGTCATCGGCTTTAATCAGCCACAGTACCAGGTCAAGTTCAGGCAGAATGTCACGGTACAGGGCCTCATACTCTGCATCCCTGTCCCGGCTCTCGCCCACCCCGGGCAGGTCAGTGATAACCATGCTGTGACCGTGGCCACTCAGACGGAAGCGCCGTACTTCCCGGGTGCCGGCGTGAACATCACTGACCGGGGTGACCTCCCCCTGAAACAGTGCATTACAGAGTGAGGATTTACCGGCCCCGCTTTTACCCATAATGCCAATCACGGGTTCGTGACGGGTGAGTTTGCGCAGATGTTCCAGGATGTGACGGGAAAGCGAGTAAGGCAGGGAGGAGAGCGGTTTTTCAATTGCCTCAATGGCATCAGACGGATTCATACATGTATTCCCGGTGAAAAAAGACAAAATCCCGCGCACCGGAAAGGTGGCGGGGGATTCACGGAGATAATATCTGTCTGAAATTGTTTTTAATCGATGGGATTGTTGCGTATTAACATGAAGGAGATCAGGACTTATCCGTTACTGGGTGATCTCCTTCCATGAAAATACGCCGTTATTGTTAAACAGCAGGCTGATTTCTCCGTAAAGGGGAAAATATTTATCGGCTGCATGATTATCAGGTGTGTCTGTGTTTACTGCTGTGAGTATTTTTCAGTGTATTGTGGGGGAGATGTCAGTGGGAGATATTAAATTTACATTTATAATTATCTTACTTCTTCTGTGTGTTTTTTATAAGGGTGCACACGTAATGATATCTGTTGATACCATGTGGTTAAGTGTTTCCCTTCCTGGTCATGCGTAATGATTAAATGCTTTTGTGACACCATTCTTCCGGTCTGAATATTTATCCCGTTCTTTTTTATTTGTGCAGTGATACTGTCGGAAGAGAATTCAGTAATGTGAGGTGTCCTGGTCAGGATAATATCTGCTGAGATATTATTAGTTGAGTGTGTTTTTACTGAGCAAAAGCTGGCTTTTAATTCCTGTACTGAAACGCTGTTGCTCGTCCGGGGTTAACTGAAACTGGATGATGATGTAAAATGAAGGCTGTTTTTGTGTTTGTCGAAGAAGTGTTATTTTAATCCATTCTCATCATTGGCTGGCGATTATACAGAAGTATTTGAAGAAAAAATGGTGCATTTTATCTGCGTCAGCAGGGAGGAAGTATTTTATTGATGTATCAGTATTAAATGGTTTTTGTTATTTATAAATATGTCATCCTGTCCATAGAATATTGTACTCAGCATACAGTGCAGGAACTGTAGTCTTCTTTATTTTATTCTTCTTCAGGAGGGGGGGATTCCTGAAGGCGTTATTCCCGGTGTTCTGTTTATGATTCATCCCGGCAGGAAACCGGTATCTGCAATACCCGGGATGATGCTTTTTGTTCGTACGTGGTTGTGTAAAATTTGAATAGTGGATGTGCTCTGAAGGGAAGGAGGGGACACACAGATTCATTTTGTCTTTCTTCAGCAGCAAAACACACTGTGGTTATTATTTAACCATTAAATCAACAAAAATTTTTACCTCATATTGATTTGACTGCTATTTTTGCTATTAATAGCCAGAATTGCAGTGCTTTTATATCTGTGTGTAGTGAGGTTACTATGTCATTCGGTCAGCCTTGTGATGAGTTTCCCCTGAGTTCGCTGCCTCCACTCATTCGTGATGCCGTTATTGAAGCTCAGCAAATTACGCAGGCTCCCCTTGGGCTTGTGGCAGCGTCTGCCCTGGGCGCTGTTTCACTTGTCTGCCAGAATCTGATTGATGTCTGCAGACTGAATACACTGCGGGGGCCGGTCTCTCTTTTTTTCCTGACGCTTGCCGAGTCCGGAGAACGAAAAACCGCAGTGGACAAATTATTAATGAAGCCCCTGTACCAGCAGGAGATGCAGTTATATTCCAGATACAAAAGTGAACTGGCTGTCTGGAAAAACAAGGAAGAGCTTTTAAAGGCTCAGAAAAAAGCATTGTTGTCAAAACTGAATAAAGAACTCCGCAAAGGCGCGGATGAGTCAGAAACCCTCAGACAACTGGAAGTACTTCAGAAAAACAGTGCGGAAGAACCTGTGAGGTATAAATTCATTTTTAATGATGCCACGACTGCGGCAATTAAGAATCAGCTTTGTGGTAAATGGCGTTCAGTGGGTATTATGTCAGATGAAGCCGGTATTATATTTGATGGATATACCCTGTCTGAGTTGCCTTTTATTAACAAAATGTGGGATGGCTCTGTATTGTCTGTGGACAGAAAGAATGAACCCGAACAGATGATTGAAAATGCCAGAATGACGTTATCCCTCATGGTGCAACCCGGTCTTTTTGACCGATATATGGAGCGAAAAGGTTCTGTTGCCAGGGACAGTGGTTTTCTTGCCCGTTGTCTTATCAGTAAACCTGCAACCACGCAGGGGAAACGCTTTATTAACGGAGCTGTGATTCCGGGAGGATTATTAACGGCATTTCATGAACGATTAATGGAACTGGCCAGAGGCAGTATTGAAAAATCCAGTGAGGATGAACGGTATTGTCTGCATTTTTCGCCTGAAGCGCAAAAAATATTTATTGAGCACTATAATGTTCTGGAGCAGGATTTATCCCCTTCCGGACCCTTAAGCCCGTTTCGAGGACATGTTTCAAAAAAAACAGAAAACATTGCAAGAATTGCAGCGTTATTTCAGTATTTCAGCTATGGTGAAGGGAAAATCTCTGCCGATATCATGACGTCTGCTGTCGTAATAAGTTCGTGGTACACAGATGAATATAAAAAATTATTTGCGTTACCTGATGAATCTGAACTGCAGCAGAAGGACGCCGAGGAGCTGTTCGACTGGCTCATTGAGGAGTGCCGCGGAGAATGCCCACCCCGTGTCAGGAAAAATTATATTCTCCAGTGTGGCCCGGGTCGGTTCAGAAACAGGAAAAAACTGAACGCATTGCTGAACATTCTTGAATCTCAGTTCAGGCTTTCTGTCGTGCCGGAAGGAAAAACCATGTATGTTCTGCTTCCCCAGATAGCCAGTTTAAAGTTGTCTGATGTCTCTGGTATTTTTACCTCGGGTTATCACTACAATAAGCTGAGAGCGAAGTAACCGGTGAGCAGTTTTTCTCCATTATGCTTCAGACTTAGATGATTGATTATTATGGGGATTTCATCACCGATATTCAGATGTATGAATATCGGTGATGAACTAAAGCTCAGGAGCTGCGTGGTGGTGATGAATCAACAGGCATATAACTGATACCCGCCGGTCAGAAGTTCCAGCCTGCGACTTTCCTGTCTGCGTGCCCGCAGTCCGGCGTTCAGGTGCAGCGTGTGACAGAACGCACGGAGAGCGAAACGGCAGGCAGACAGGCCGTTCAGTCAGCCCTGGCACCCTGCCCGGATACCAGCTTCCCTGAAACAACTGGCATCAGGTGCGCTTATCGTCAACCGTTGTGCGGTATGCCAGGAGCACGTACTGATCCATCAGATCCGTCAGTGCTGCGCTCTGCTTCTGACGGTTGATGATCCATTCCTCCAGCTCTTTTTCTGATTTCCGTTTCAGATTCTCCGTCCAGTCGTCAAGGCAGTTTCCGGTCATTAAATCAAGCCAGCAAAGCCAGACCAGTTTGAGGCGCAACTCCGTGCCACCAAACTGACGGAAGAGGCTGATCAGTTTATTTGCCAGCGAACGCTGCCTCAGACGTTCACATTCAGACAGGAGAATGCCTTCCAGCATCGGATGATGAACCAGCAGATGTTCACTGGTGCATAAATTCACTATCAGATCATCATCCAGGGGCGGCGTGGTCCGTTTGTCCGGACCATAAATCAGCCGGTGCAGACTCTGGGGTACGATGGCAATCTCCGGTTTTTCACCATTGAATGACACCCACCCGGGCGTCAGATTATGGAAGTAGTAGATATTCGGATGACACACGCCCCAGGATACGGCGTGCCGGGTGAAGCCGGTCAGCCATTTCTGGTAGCTTTCGTGGAGCAGCTCGTAACGGGTCTGATACTGTGGTTTCATTTTCATATTCCTCACGGGGGATAACAGGCAGCAGAACGCCGCCGGCAGGCCGGAGACTGCGTCTGTTGCAGATGAACGGTTAAGAATTACGGACGGGACTGTGCAATACGCGCCTGCAGCCAGGCTTCCACTTCGCTTTTCAGCCATCGGGAGCTGCGGCCCATTTTGATGGGCGCAGGAAAGTCACCATCCTTGATGAGTTTGTAAAACCACTTATCGGTCAGGCCGGTCAGTTGAGTGATAAATGCCATGTCGACCATCTGGTCATCCATCAGTGAAACTGGGGTGATCATGAGAATGTTCCTCCGGATGTTGTTAAACCAGCCGGTGTGGTCATGAAAACAACGCACCACCTTCACCGGCATAACAACCGGGGAGAAACGTAAAAAATAATCGGGAATGTGACCGCCAGGAGATAAACGGGGAGGTTACGGTGGCTGAGCCGTACCGGTATGCCGGGTGGTTGTTACGAAACGATGCTTCCGCACGCGCGCGCGATAAAGAAGGGATGATTTTCGTGAGGAAGAGGGGAAAACTGGCGTTCTGATAATTGCAGAGTTATTTACGGGGCGGTTACGATGGGGCAGACCGTGTCCGGTGGGCAGGCGACAGGTATCACCGATGGGATAAGACTGTCTGATTGGTATTATAAATATATAAGAGAGATCAAACACATGAGATCAAATACATGAGTTCATATATGTGAAATAAACACGGTGAGTGTGATCAGTGGGCATGATGAGAACGCAGTAGCAACAGACTGCGCTATCCCTGATAGCTGGCGTATAACCCGCGTATATAAAACGTATCTGCAATGTACGTGAACAGAGTGCATTAAGCATCCGTCTGAGCGGTAAACATATCCGACCTGGTGAGTGACAGTCTGAGAGACCGGTTAAGTGGTGGCTCGGGAGTAATGAGTTTGGGGTGGGTACCAGAATGCCAGTCTGGCGGTATGCTGACAGTATCACGTTAATTGCAGCATAAAGTGATGAGAGGCTAATGGAAGTTAAAACCAAAGCAGTTCCGTCGTTGTTCATCCCGGGAGACGCTGGAAAAAGTGATTTCCCACACGCGTTATAAACTTACCTCTGCGGAACTGGAAGCCTTCAACTCTGTGGTTGATCACTGGCTGGCAGAACTGACAATGAACAAGCTTTACGATCGTGTTCCCGCTTCAGTCTGGAAATATGTCATCTGAGCGTTCGGTAATCACAACTGCATCGCACCAGGTGTTATCCGCTTTGTGATTCTTATTGGCTCTTCTCAGGTTATTAAAAGCTGAATATGTTCCTGTTGTCGGGAACCAGGATAATACCGGGAACGTTAAGCGGTATAGCGACAACAAAGAATTCGAAATCAAAAGGGAATGGTGCCGGAGGCGTGGGCGGTAATGGGCTGATTTTCAGGTATTACCGGCTTACAGCGTGTGGTTGATATTGAGGGGCTGTGAGTTTCACGTATTTGTCAGAAACCCAGACGAGTTTTCCTGTATGGGACGAAATAAGGCAGCGGCAATACCTGGAAAAATTTAATATGGTATGAAGGAGAACCTGTCGGTTACGCTTAATATAACCGGTACACTGTCAGCTCAGGGGATACATGAACCGTTATCTCACCAGCTACACAGTATATACACACTGACGCTGACAGTAGTCAGCAGGACCACAATAATCAGTGCCAGCAGTATGGTAACGATACGGTCTGTATTCCGGTAATAGCCGAAGGGGTCGACAGAACCACAATACGGGCAATACACAGTATTATGAGTAATCGCGTTTCCACAGTCCCTGCACTTCTTTTTGCGTATCACCATAACGCCCTCCTCACAGCCTTACCCGTAACCGGTTTTTTACATTAAAAAAACAACGCTGAAAATTCAACCGTCAGTCCGGAGACGACCGTTCGGGTTATCTCAGAGTGCCTGAGACAGTGTCCTGCCGGAGGTCACTTCAGGGACTCTGCGCATTTTTTACGACGTGGCTATTCCGTATGAACCATACGGAGATTTAACCATGACCTACAAATACAACCCCTTCTGGCAGCAACGTATTCGTGAGACGGTGCGGCACGCACTGAATGTTCATCCCCGCCTGACGGCATTGCGGGTTGACCTGCGTTTCCCGGATGTACCGGCAGCAACGGACGCAGCTGTGATATCCCGCTTCATCAATGCCCTGAAAGCCCGAATCGACGCTTACCAGAAACGTAAGCATCGGGAAGGTAAACGCGTGCATCCCACCACCCTGCATTACGTCTGGGCCCGGGAGTTTGGGGAGTGCAAAGGTAAAAAACACTATCACCTGATGCTGCTGGTTAACCGGGATACCTGGTGTCGTGCCGGTGATTACCGTGCTCCGGGATCACTGGCCGGGATGATTAAACAGGCGTGGTGCAGTGCCCTGGGAGTGGATGTCGGGTGCCATGCCACGCTGGTGCATTTTCCGGCCTGGCCGGCGGTGTGGCTGGAACGCGATGATGACACTGGCTTTCAGCAGGTGCTGGAACGTGCTGACTATCTGGCGAAGGAACATACCAAAGCTCACTGCACCGGTGAGCGCAACTTTGGCTGCAGTCGTGGCTGAGCCCGACAGACGACTTATCTGACCTTAGTGTGATGACGCGTTCACAGCGACCACACTGATTTTCCCTTCTGAGACTGAACTGAAAACCGCTATTCACACCTGACCACGCTGCCCGTACCGGGACGGCTGTTGCCTGCGTGTCGTCTGGCGGCTGAGGAATATGACTATGTACGCAAAATCCTTTATCGCTCTTGATGGCAACGGACGTCTGACGGGCGCCCGTACTGCACAGGCCGCACCTTATGCTAACTACACCTGCCACTTGTGTG
>NZ_JBJQJE010000037.1:0-12228 GCF_046487585.1 Escherichia sp. WS1265 | reverse complement strand
CACCACCCCGTCAGTAGCTGAACAGGAGGGACAGCTGATAGAAACAGAAGCCACTGGAGCACCTCAAAAACACCATCATACACTAAATCAGTAAGTTGGCAGCATCACCAATGTTTCAGTTATACTGAATAAAATTATCATATTAATGGTTTTTAATTTGAGTAGTGTGCATTGTTTGTGTAATGAAAAGATTATTACCATTATTAATATTATATTTAAAACACCCATAAAAAACCCAATTAACCTGTGTCTTCACCAATAAATACCCACGAAACTTCTTAAACAGTTTCATATTCGGTTTAAAATCGGCCTGCCAGAACTGGTGCAAATGCCCTTGATACGTCAAGCCCTTGATGTCGTACAGGGCATTGCCCATCACTTTGAGTGGTTTGTTATGAATCAGTGCAGAGATCCCCGCCGTACTGTTAATCGTCACCACCGCTTTAGCATGGCGTAATAGTTCCGGCATCGGGAGATCGTGCACATAAATGACGCGCTCACCTAAGCCATATTCCTTACTCAACCGCTTAATTAATGGTCGATAGAGTCTGTGACCACGATCCATCGGATGATGTTTGATCACCAAATAACTTTCTTTCGGCGCTTTACGTGAAAATGAGTACATGACTTCATTAATATAGTCACGCACATCGTTATAATTGCTGTGGTTACGAATCTGGCTATCGTTATATACCTGCAAAACGGCAAGATAATAACGCTGGTCCAACTCGTTCATTAACCTCGGTAATACCTTACGCTGTGTTACCTTGTAAAGTTGCTTGCGCCAGTATGCACGAACCCAGCAACGTGCTTCATACCAGGGGGAAAACGATTTATGGTGGCGGTAGCGAGGGAACTCATGGCGGTAATGCCAGCCCATTAGGTAATACCACATCGCATGACCTATACGTTTCATCGTTGAAGGTTTTAAGTTCTCAACGTGCGGCGTAGGCATATCTGGTAACTTACGATAAAAATCCGGATCGCGCGGTAGCGATGAATATGCGTTCACTCCGCCTTCTTCAACGGTAATAAATTGCGGGCGTAAATATCCTTCCTCAAATGCCAGAAAGCGGATCCCTTTCGACTTTGCCCAGCGTTTTGCTTCTTTGTGCAATGGGCGGCAGTCACCAAAGCAGAGGATGGTATCAAAGTCATATTGTCGGTGGAGATCTCGCAGCCAACCGGGAAACTCTTTCGGCGTTTGGTAGTAAGCCAGGTATTGTCGATGGCGGCAGTAAAAACGATCCCCGCCGTTGAAGACAACATTCACAGCGTTACGGTCTAATGACTCTAACCATTCGGCGACGTCATTGAAAAAGGGTCCCATTGGCCCCTGCAATAGCAGATATTTTTTACCCGATAATAAAATGGTTAGTGCGTTGTCTTGCATAAATAATTTGCGTAATAGTCAACTATGAAATTGTTTAGCCAAATCTGACCTTGCAGAACATAATTAATTTGCGGTAATAGCGTATTACTCGCCCCGCTTTTTTTCGGGTAATAAACATCGGCTTGCGCGGCGTCTGGATCAAATATTCCGCCGCCTCTTCAACAGTAATAGGTTGTAGCCGTATTGGGTGGATATAGGTTGGATAAACAATCAACGCCTGATAGATCAAGTCTGCTATCGTTAATCTGCGCTCGCGGCGCGGGCAGTGATGTTCATCAGCGGTTAAACCCCAACCGGCATAGAAGGGCAGGCCGTAACAATGAACTTGCTTGCCATGTAATAACGCTTCAAACCCGGACAATGATGTCATGGTGTGCACTTCATCTGCGCGCTGAATGCATTGAATAATATCTGCGTCCAGTGCCTGATAGTCGGCAAGTTCAGCGATCAATTTAGCCGGAATATTGCCCTTACGATTCCCCACTAATACATCCGGGTGCGGTTTATAAATAATGTAGGCGTGCGGATTACGCTCGCGCACTGTGCGTAATAACTCAAGGTTGCTCTTAATCGACACAGTGCCAGTTTTAATAGAGGCATCGTCTTCTACCTGACCCGGCACCAGGATGATTTTTTTATCTTTGGCTTCGGCAGGCAGAGAGAAATCGGCCCCCAAGTTGTACTTGCTCAGTTTACTTTCAACTAGCCGCTGGCGTAATTTTTCAGCTCGCATCTGCTGCGCCAGCGTTAACTGGCTGTGATTAATCAGCACTTCCAGGTCGCTGGGGCGCGTGGCGTCATAGTAGATCCCGCGTTTATCCAGCACCAACGATAGCGGCGGCAGCAGGTCAGAGCCAAGTCCGGATGAACGCAGAAAACCATCTTCCATTCGCCATAACGGCAGTGATTTTCGTTGCGCTTCGGCTCGCCATTGCTGTTCTCCCTTTACACCCCATACCACGCAGGCGCTCGCCGCAGTACAACGACGTGAAAAACTCAGCCGGTTTGTTGCCGTTTGCAAGAAAGGTTTCAGGATCGCTGACTTCCACAGCGTTAAGCCTGGCGCCCATAAATAACCATTACGCTGTTGCAGATGTCGACGTTGTAATTGCAGCCATTGCAGCACGGTAAATAGATCGCTTACTTCTCCCGTTTGCAGATCGATATAGCGACAGTAACGCAGGTATGCAGCGGCAAAAAGTTCCTCCAGCGTGGCAGAACCGCGTCGGGCAGATAACAAAGCGGACTGTGGATGACGATCGTCGGTTAAGCCCCAACCTGCATACCAGGGCTGGCCGAAGCATGTTACTGGTTTTCCTGCCAGCAAGGCTTCAAAGCCATATTGGGAGGTCACGACGTAAACCCGGGAAACGTGTCGCAACAGCGACTGCGGGCTGACATTCTCGGCAATCAAACGTACTCGTTGCGTGGCGCACAGATCAGCGAAATAACCTGTTTTCTTTCCTTCCAGGACATCCGGATGCACCTTCACCCAAATTTCGGCTTGAGGATTTTCCGCCATCGCGGCTTCCAGCATGGCAGCAAACTCATGCGGGCCAGCATTGCCATACGTCACTGACATATCATTAAATGTCTGATCGACAACCAGAACGATGTCTGAACGTTCTGACTCATCAGCCACAAACGCAGGTGCCAGGTTATATTTCGACAAATCCCCGGTCACGATGGTGTGCATCGCTTCTCTGGCCTGGCTTATCAGAGCTGTATTTCCGGCTTTATCCTTTACCAGTTTCTCCAGTGCTGAAGGCTTGCTGGCATCGTAGTAAATGCCACAATCATCCACCACCAGAGAAAGCGGCGGCTCGCCATTGACGCCAAGATCCAGCGAACGCACAAATCCATCTTCCAGACGAATGACGGGTTTTCCCGCTGCTTTGGCGATGGCGACTGGTTTCGCCGCGCTGGGACGATGTCCCCACACGGCGATAGCATCAACTTCTTGCGGAACAGGGCGCAGCAGAGAAAGTTTCTGGCACGGTTGCGCCAGAAATTTCTCCAGATGCGGAATACGCCAGATACCGGACGAGAAAATGCCAATCATGCGTTTTCAGCCAGTTCCTGTGCCATCAGGGCGCGCACTTTTTCCAGGCATGCTGGGGTGTCGACGCCCGGACCGGTTGCGGCAACCTCAAATGTGCGGATGTTGATCCCCGCGCTCATCAACCGCAGCTGCTCCAGTGATTCTGCCTGCTCCTGCATGGACTCCGGTAACTGGCTGTAGTTTTGCAGCACATCGCGACGATAAGCGTAAATACCAACGTGTTTCAGGTAGCGCGCTTTTTCAGCATTACACGGATACGGAATAGGCGAACGGCTGAAATAAAGCGCATCCTGGCGGGTATTTACCACCACTTTTACCGTGCTTGGCTCGGTCGCTTCTTCGGCAGAAATCGCGTGGCATAGCGTTGCCACTGGCAACGCGGGGTCATCACGCATTCCTTGTAACAGCGTTTCTACATCCCGCGGGCGAATCATTGGTTCGTCGCCCTGCAGGTTAATGTAGATATCTGCCTCGACTTTATGCATCACCTCGACCAGCCGATCGGTGCCGGATTCATGATCGTTGCGCGTCATGATGGCTTTCCCGCCAAATGCCTGCACGGCCTGTTCAACACGCGGATCGTCTGTTGCCACCCAAACTTCCGCAACGCCCGCCACCTGTAACGCACACTCGTAAACATGCTGGATCATCGGTTTGCCGACAATATCGAGTAGCGGCTTACCCGGCAGACGCGATGAGCCATAACGAGCCGGGATGACAATAACAGCTTTGCTCATTTCAACTCCTTACAAAGACAGAATCACTTTTGCACCCACCGCCAGCTGATAGAGGATGGTGGAAATACCACGGGTAACTTCAATATTTTTCGATTCATATTTCGGCAGAACCATAATCTCATCGCCCGGCTTGAGTGAATCCACGTCTTCCGCGTTGACGGCAGCACCGTTCTGACGAATGACGATAATTCTGGCGTTACCCGATTTTTGCGTCAGGCCACCACATTTCTCGATGTAATCCTCGGTGGTCATACCCTTCTGCCAGCTCACCGCGTTCGGGAACAGCACTTCGCCATGAACCATAATCAGCGATGTTTTCTCCGGAATATTGATGACGTCGCCATCTTCAAGCAGAACAGAATCAATATTGGATTCGTTGAGGATCACTTCACCTTTCGGAACCACGGTGCGTGCTTTCGCCACAAAGCGGCTGATCAGTTGTGCCTCCTGCATTCGCAGGCTGGCTTCTTCTTTGGTGGATGACTGGGCAGAAAGTGAGGCTTCCTCCAGCTTTTGCAGCGAGAGATTCAGCATCTCTTTCTGACGCTGAGCCACTGATGGGCGATAAAGCTGAACTGCGTTCATCTGCGACATGCTGTTCGGGCGGACTTTTTCCAGAACCGCACGCATAGTGGAACCATAAGGCAGTACCATGGCATGTTCACCGGAGTGTGCGCCTTCAACCCGCACCTGAATGGTGCCGGCATAGCGGTCAGTGCTCACGATTAAGGTATCGCCATTTTGCAACATACGGCCTGGCGCAGAACTGATCGGATAGTATTCGCTGCGTTTTTGCAGCCCCTGTTTACGCATAATCGTAATGTGAGTCGCGCCAGGCTTAGGGCGCGCCCAGCTCAAAGCTTCCGTTACGGGAATGCTGCTTTCGCGGAACTCAAAGTCGTAGCTGTTAAAGACATCGCCCTGAACGCTGAAAGTATGCTGACGCGGCCCGACGATGATGGTGTCACCATCGGCGAACTGCGAAAGCCCCAGTTTGCCGTTCAGCAGGAAGTCGTACAGGTTGACGTTGGAGCGCACGCGGTTACCGCGCTTGACCACAATATCAACGTAACTTCCGCGCTCTGGATCAACGCCGCCAGCCTTGATCAGATAATTGAGTAACGAATCAGACGTCACACCGCCATACAGACCAGGATTACGCACAAATCCGGTCACGTACACTTTTACTGGCTGCGCCTGTAATAAGGAGGCGTAGACGTTGACGTTGGACTGGTACACTTCCTTCACTTTTGATGTAACCAGAGTGTTCAACTGACTATTGCTAACCCCGGCAACTTTCACCGGACCAACGTTTGGCAGAAAAATATTACCTTTGGGATCAATCTGTAATGCACCATCAAAGGTGAACGCACCCCACAAGCGAACCTGAATGCTATCACCCGGATTCAGAATATAGTCAGGGTTGAATCCTACCGTCGCACCGCTATCCGCGCTGGTGCCGTTGAAAAGTTGAGCACCAAACATGCGGCTCATGACCACCGGCGGTGCGGGCGGCGGGGTATTGTCGAAGCCGCTCATGTTTTGCGTATCCGACTGTTGCCCGTTCAGAATACCGGTAAGCGGCGCGGCTCCTGTAAGGTTTGGGTCAGCGTTAATATCAATGGCCGCGCTGGCCTGCGCCGCGTGACAGGCGGCAATCAGTAAAATTGATTTAAATAATTTCATCACAAACTCATTCAGCGACAGCGTTAGTCTCGGTGATCTTCAATAACAGCCAGCAACAGTTTCAGGGTGCCGAACAGCAGGCAGCACACCAGTAACCAGCAGGCGATCAAATAAGGGATATTTGGAAAAGACGATTCCTGCGGCAACTGTGGCGAACTGATCACTGACAGCACCTTGAGCTTACGAGCCGCTTCTACACGGGTCTTTTCAATGGAGGTCAGGGTCAGTTTGTACAGCTCGGTGTTGAACTCTACTTTTGATTTGATTTCTTCAAAATCCACCGCCATACGGTTTAGCTTATCACCCTGCGGCGCTGTGATTTTGCTTTTTTCTTCGTCAATTTGTGCCTGCAATGACTGAATCGCATTACGCGCACTCACAACTTGCGGGGCGTCCTCACGCAGATACGTCAGCAAGTTCCGCAGGTCCGCTTCCATCTGGATCTTCTGGCCCATCAGCGTATTCACTAACGTGCTCGCCGCCTGTGCCTGTGCCTGTGGATCCAGAACGTTGTTGTTGTCTTGATAAGAGAGCAATTCCGCTTTGCTGGCGTCCAGACGCTGGCGTGCCTTTTCCATCTCCGTTTCTGCAAAGGCAAGCTGGTCACGCGCGATGCGATGTGACATCTCATTGATAAAGCGCTCTGACTCTTTCAGCACGGTCTGGTTAAACTTAAGCGCAAACTCCGGGCTAAAGCCCTGCGTCTGAATATTCAGTAATCCGGTTTTATCGTCATACGAGACGTTGATACGGTCCTTGTAGTACTTCAGGAAGCCTTCTGCAGTTTCATCCTTGCTAAGATGATTAAGAAAATCGAGCCCGCTGTGGCTAAACGCTTCACGAAAATTTAGTTGCTTATCCAGCGCCGCCAGCATATCCGGCGAGTTGATGTACTCTTTCAGATACAACGCATCTTCTGCGGAACTGGGGTTAGAGGCACCCAGAAGCAGACCAAAATTCAGGCTGCCGCTGTTTAAATCATCCGAGCGTTTAATGGCGACTTTCGACTCGCTCATATAGCGAGGCTGGCTGAAGATAGCCAGATAGATCAGCAGCACCGCCATCGGTGTCAGAATGATGATTTTCGCCAGGTGTTTTTGGATATCTGCCAGTGAGATGGCAGACAGACGAGCACGCATCCAGGATACGGCAGACTTCACTTTTATCAACATGTAACGATTATCAAAGTTTCAGTGGGGCGCAAACTCAATGAGAGACTAACCTCTCGAACCCCGTTGCTTAATTAGTCGAAAATGCGCACAAGGCCAGTGACTTTATTTGCCTTGTTGGTCACCAATAATGTTGAGACGCGGTGCTTTTGCATTTTTTCTTCCGCTTCAATGATCATGGTGTCTTCCGGTAGCGTCAGCGGTTCACGTGTCATCATCTGCGCAGCCGTGGCGGATGTCAGAGAATCCTCTTTTTCCATAAAGCGACGCAGGTCACCGTCGGTGATAATGCCCGCTAGCCCACCTTCTGCGTCTTCTACCATCACCATTCCCTGGCATCCGCTGGTGATACGTTGAATCACGGTTTTAAATGACGCATCCAGCTGTACCGCAGGAACATCATGCTGCATGACATCAGCAACGCGGGTCAGCAGGCGACGACCTAATGAACCGCCCGGGTGATAGCGCGCAAAATCATTCGGCATAAATTTGCGTTGGTGGATCATGGCAATCGCCAGCGCATCGCCGATCGCCATCGTCAGCGTGGTAGACGTTGTTGGTGCAAGATTATTCGGGCAGGTTTCATTCGCCATGTGGAGTTCCAGCACGGCATCAGCATTTTTCGCCAGCGTGGAATTTCCATTATTGGTAATGGCGATAATTCGGTTGCCGAAATTTTTCAGTGAAGGAACTAGCTTGAGGATTTCATCCGTTTCACCGCTGGCAGAAATAAGGATCAGAAGATCGTAAGGCGTAATCATGCCCAGATCGCCATGGAAAGCTTCTGTAGGATGAATAAAGAAACTAGGCGTACCCGTAGAGGCCAGCGTCGCTGACATTTTACGACCGACATGCCCTGATTTACCCATTCCTGAAAGAATAACGTGCCCTTTACAGTTCATTATCAAATTAAGGACACGCTGGTACTGCCCGGAATCCAGTTGTTTAGACAAGTTTTGTAATGCTGCGCCTTGTTCTGCCAGAGTCTGGCGAACAGAGGTAATTAGATATGGATCGATAGTACTGCTCTGGTCATCAGGTAAATGTCTTTCAGACATATCAGCTCCTTTGCACGGAAATAATGCCACAGTCACAACTAACCCGAACCCACTATAATTTATTTATGCTAAATCAATGGGTTGTAACAAAATTTTTAATGAATATAAAACCATGGTCAGTCCATGCTTATATGCAGGACTTATCACCTTCTTATTAAGTCGCAATGTCTCATGGAGGTGCGAAGATGCTGCAATATTACAGGCGAGAAGGGGAACCAAATTTTGCCCACCTATTTAACACACCCCTACATTATGAACAAGGAATTTAGGATTTTTATCATTTATTAAAATGTTTCCTACTTGACTATTAAGATCAAAAACAATTTATCAATTGATTATTTCCTTGTAAAAAAAGAACGTATGACTATGTTATTAATAAATAAAACACGCAAATAATGGTGATGTTGTTTTGTGATTAACTATTTAAGTGCGGCATAATAAACAAGTTGACAATTTCCATGTAAAGAAGAGGAAAATAATAAAATTTTAGCGGTGACTATTGAATGATATGATAGTTGTGGTGTTGATTATTTCTGGTAATGAATGCGGAATTAAATCTGGCCGGATTGTATTTTTGCTATATCTATTTTTCAGGAGATTATTATTAAATAGAAAAATAACAATGGTGATTATCTCCGGTTGAGCTGGAGTCACGTATGCCAGCGAGTGCTTTCTTCCGGGCCTTCCTTCACTTCAGAGAAAGAGCCTATGGAAAAGAGGCAATCATCAGGCTCTTTTTGAGTCATATGCGCCGATAATCAACTGTCTTGAACGTAAAAATTATGGAGCAACATGATGCTACGATTCATTTCACTCTTCGTTTTTTCTGAGCATTGCGTTCAGGATGGTCAGCAATTTACGCATACAGTCAACCAGCGCCACTTTTTTGGTTTTTCCGGCTGCTGGCAGATGCATGTAAAACGCCTTTATCACCGGATTAAACCAGGTTACCACAAGCGCTGCCATGTGCAGGGCTGCTCTTGCCTCCGTACGCGCACTGGCGTCGTTCGGCCAGCAGATATGTGTGGGATAACAGGGATGTTATGTGAACTGAACTGTGTTTTGTTAACGGGGGATGTTTATTGATGATTCGGGAGTGTTTAAGACCTGATGGCGTTATGCTCCCAAGTTTATTTTATATAAAGATCCAAAAGCAAAAACCCGCCTTGTGGGCGGGTTCTTAAGAATTAGTGGTGCCGGACTCGGAATCGAAGAATGCTTCTATCATGTTGATATTAGTTTATTTTGTTTGGTTTGGTGAAAGATGTACCCTCTTTTGTACCCGCAGTCCCTTTTGATATCGAAAGGGAATCAAACTCGGGGTCAGGCTGAGAGCACAGAAGGAAAGTGCCTGGCTATTATATCGTTAATTCTGTCAATCAGCTCCAGCCTTTTGAAAGTGATGTGTGCAGATCCCTTCTTAAAGTATTTAATGATGAACATCTCATCTTCATAGCGTCCTTTACCCTGAGCGGACTGTATGTGGTCATCCAGATTAATGGTGATATTCCCTCGGTTGTCGGGGATCGGTTTACCGCTGAGCAGATGCAACATTCTTTCCAGGTCAGCCAGGCGATCTGCCTGCATTCCACTGATAAGATGAAATCCCCACTGGTCCCACCTCACCAGATTGTTGACGATAATTTTACTGCCAAATTTACAGGGTGAGTTGGTTTTGTAATCCCAGCTCAGCTCTTTGAAGACGTTGATCACTCCCCGTTCAAACACTTCATCTTTGTTCTGGTGCAGTTGTTCAAATGTGCTCAGAATGTTCGCTTCGCTGATTTCCGGAAAATTATCATATTCCAGTGACCTGTACCTGACTGAGGTGGAGCAGATAACGTCCGTATTCTCGTTGACCACTTCCGGACGGGAGACTGTGATTTCAGACATAATCGATATTCCTTTTTGCAGATAAATGAAAACGCCAGCCGTGTTCAGGCTGGCGTCAGTGGAATGAAGTCTGGTGAGTGAGATGATGAGTGAGACTCACCGGTTCTGGTGCTGAAGCTGCAGTTGGCGCAGGGTACGGATATCCTCTCTGGCCTGTTCGATACAGGGAAACAGTGCTGCTGAATCCGTTTTATCCTCATTGTTGTCAAAGATAATTCCCGATTCGCAGTCGATATTGTCCTGCAGCCACGCAATCAGAATATCCAGTGCGGTTTCCGTGGTTAATGATTTCATGTTGTTCCTGGTTACCAGTTGAAAGTGGGTAAACCCGGCAGGCATTCAGCGCTGGCATCCAGATGAATGAGACTGACGCCATAACGTCGGGTAAGTGTGATAACCAGACGACGGAACGTTTTTGACAGCCCTAGGTGTTTAAGCCGCAGAACCGGATATGACCACGCATCGGTACGTAACAGATATCCGCTACCTGTGAAATGAATCCATTCTGATTCACCGAAGTCACTGGTCTGGTGTGACAGCGAGTACAGCCAGGCGTTATCCTTTTCCGTGATATGTGCGGTACTGCAGCGTATGCCGGCAAGGGTTGCAAACGGTGGTAGTGTGCAGGTTGACTGTTGGTCGGATTCCTCCACCACGCGGAGTGAATAACCGTTTTCAGCGACCTTGTTAATCAGTTCAGTGAGATTAACACCATCGACGTCAACGACAATTCGCCCCATGTTCAGTGCCTGCACATTAATTCTGTCGGCTTCCAGCATCAGGGAAAGTTTCATCGTTTCTCCGGATGCTTACCCAGGGTAATGTTATTTACCGTTCTGTAATTGTCGCGGGTCATCAGGCCGGTCGCCCGGCGAGCCCGGAGGATATCAATACTGTTTATTAACTGAGAGCGGGGACAAGTGCTGAATCCCGGCTGGTCGGTACGCACCAGCGCGTATTTTTCCACGAGAAAGTTCACCGCGTCACACAGTGAAATGCCAGCTTCAATATGCTGCTCAATCACACGTTCATCGGCGAACGGTGTGTCATTCAGTGTAAGGCCGTAATGCTGGCCCAGTAGTCGGGACAGCAGTGTCTGCCAGATGGTGACGGGAGACGGGCAGCGCGATGCCTTCCGTACGTGTGTGTCGGGTAATGTGTTCATACTGAAGATTTTCCTGATATGCAGAGATGAAAAATGGAAAAGTGGCGTGGTGAAAGCACCAGGCCGGAGCAGAAGGTTATTCCGGTGGTTTACTGTTTCGTTTCGGGCGTCGGATAAACAGCAAGATAAACGTAACCACAGCTGCCGAGGGTGTCCGCATGGCAGGTCAGCCCTTTAGCATACAGCGTGACGGTATTCTGACGGTGGGGATTCAGTTCACTGCTGGTGAACATGAGTTCCAGTTGTTTCATCAGCAGCGGAAAGGCTTGGTCCAGATGGTTCGCATCCGCATCGCTGAACCGGCCTCTGATACCGGCGCGGTCGGCAAGGTAATGCAACCGGTTACCCTCCTGCACCAGACGGGCCCCGAAACAGGGCGTCACGGTGCTGGGTAGTCCCCACCAGGGACGGTCGTGATTGTCATCGGGATGAGTTGTCCCGGAGAATGTGTCTGACACGATAAAGTCCTCACAGAAAATCGGTGAATGATAGTTTAACGATGACAGGTCAGCCGGCGTGCAGACCGGCTTCGGTAAAGGTGAATTCGTTGATGAGCAGGCCTCATCCACAGCGGCGTCTGAGGTCAGCCAGTCGTACTCGTTTTCCTGTTGACGGTACAACCAGAAGGCCAGGTCGCGCAGGGCTTCGCTGACTGCGGCTTCCGCATCGGCTGTCATAGCCTGACCAGTCGGACTGTTCCGGGTAACAGTGATATCCATGCTGTACGGATGGCAGTAACGTCCCCGATGACTGATTTCAGCCTGTAACTGCCAGAAGTTACGCTTCTGTACCGCCTGCAGGGCATCCGCGATACGATGAAGCTCACGGTCCTGCGGGGCATATTCCCTGATTTTCCGGGGGGCCGCTGGCTGCCAGTGCCAGAGCCCTTCAAAACAGGCTCCGTCCCCCTGGCTGCAGAATCCGCTGAACCAGATGCACGGCTCTTCCATAAACCGTAAGCGTGCAGCAAGAACCGTATTGACGGGGATGTGTTATTCAGTCGGCAGTGCTACGCGCCAGGGGAGCAGTTCGCCGACCCGGTTTATCGGCCAGTCGGCTATGACG
>NZ_JBJQJE010000036.1:0-12544 GCF_046487585.1 Escherichia sp. WS1265 | reverse complement strand
TTCACCCGTTGCACATGCTGATGTTGCGCTTATCTGCTAACCCTATGAGCAATGGAGCTTCGTTGGCAGTAAAGCCCGGCAGCACACCTGTATGGTACGCGTACCATACAGATGTGCTGGCCTGCACTTTTGGCTCACGTACAGAGAAAACCTGTCGTGAATTACTGGCACTGCTCATGCCCTTTAACATCGGAACGGTGATCACTGATGACTGAGGCAGCTATGGCCGGGTGATACCGAAGGGAAAACATCTGAGCGGCAAAATCTTGAGCGCAATAATCTGACGCTCCGTACCCGTATTAAACGTCTGGTTCGCAAAACGCTCTGTTTTTCACGTTCTGTTGAGCTTCGCGAAAAAGTCATCGGAGCGTTTTATTGAAAAATACATATTCTACTAATTGGAGGTATCACCATATCTTCCGGGCACGCTACCGCACTGGCCTAACAACGTCCAGTACGGTAGGTGCTCTAGGTAAGTTCGCCAGAAGGATTCTGGCACTTCGTCTCTCTTAACATAGTCGGTACTTATTTCTATGTTTTTTATTTTAATGGCTTAGTGCTGGTATATCAATTGGTAACACTCAAAGACAGGAACAACCATTCTACGACAGCCACAACTGTGGGCCTTCCTTTGAGGGCATTGATTTAATGCATCATGAGAAAGTAACCGTTCAACGATGATGCCTTTAGTAAGTTGGATTAGATGTATAATACGAGCTTTTGATGTTCTTTATGGCCAGCGTTAACATTCATTGTCCCTGTTGTCAGTCTGCTCAGGTATGTCAACGACCAGTATGGTAGGCGCACCGGGTAATTTCACAGAAATCAACTAAATTCTCCCTCTCTTGAGTACCTTGGCCGGAACTCCACCAAGCACCGCATTTGAGGGAAACACCTGACGTGTGACAATCGACCCGAAGGAAACTATGCAGTTGTCGGGCACGACGGCGTCCTTGAGACACGTCACGCGCTGACCAAACCAAACGTGGTTTCCCACCCTGATGCCAGACTTAGGCTCATTCAAAGGCTTCTTCGTTTCCAGACTATAAATGGTATGCCCGTCACTCGGGCGGAACAGGAGTTGTGAAGAGCCCAGAAAATCGTCTCCAATCCGAATATTCACGCCTGGTTCAGGTTTACACACCAAGTCCGCGCTGCGAACGTCGAAGTTCCGGCCAATGTGCACTTCGTTTTGGTTCAAGGTCAGAATCTTGAGCGACACCCAAACGGTTACATTGCCGAAGATCACAACTCGGCAAGACTTACAGGGCTAACATTGAAGTTAGCATTGCAGAATTTAAATTTATGATGATGCTGGAAAAGCACAAGTCATATAACACGTTTAGAGAATTTAATCAAAAATACCCCCCCATAATAAAAGACCTGAACCCCACAGCAATATGAAACAGGCTATTGGTAAACGAGGTCGACCTACGGATACACTGATATTTCAGATGGAGTTGAGCCAGTCGATCGAACTGGGAGATAACGAAAAAAAATACTCACCAAAGACAAACAATTCAAGATCTGTTATATAAGGCACTGGAAAATGCCCTGCAAAGCGCGTTAATCGCCAAAATCCAACTGACGAAATTTGATGCTAAGTTTTTATATGATATGCAAAGTAAATATCATCTTAATGCTTCTTTTCATGGCTGACAGATAAACAGCAAGCAAAACTCGAAAAAAACGTTGAGAAAATACCGTGAGTTTTAAAGAAATAAAAAAATCCCCACCAGTGGTGGGGAATGAGAAAAAATATGCGGAGATCATCTTAATTTGGATTTTTTCCTGCTCGTCCATCCCTGCAGCAAACGCAGGATGCACATAAAATGATGTTTATAAAAAACAAATATTGTTTCCTTCATAATAAACTCGCTACTGCCCAAGTTAAAATCTTCGCTGGTACGCGCCAATTCCTGTTAATTAAGCCCCCCCTTAGCGCCGTCTGGCTGGCTGCCATGTGAACGTTTCCTCGGCGGTACGATACTTTCTTGTCCGTTGCGCTTTTGCGTTTCTTGCTTGCCGCTCTGCAAAAATCATACATAGGCTTTACAGTCAGCCAATCCTGCAGTAAGTGATACATCGGTATTCAGACTGAAAGTGAAATATCCACTCCTGTTCATCCTTCAATATCAATGGTCGGACTGGATGCCGGCGTGGCTAAACTTGCCACACTGTCAGATAGCACAGTCTTTGAGACTGTAAACACTTTTCAGAAAAACCAGAAAAAGCTGGCGAGACTTCAGCGACAGTTAAGCCGCAAGGTCAAATTCAGCAACAACTGGCAGAAGCAGAAACGCAAAATACAGTGTCTGCATTCCCGTATCGCAAATATCCGCAGGGACTACCTTCACAAAGTCACAACGACAATCAGCAAAAAACACGCAATGATAGCCATTGAGGATTTGAAGGTCAGCGACATGTCAAAGTCAGCAGCAGGTACGGTCAGTCAACTATATAAGTCTATCTAAAGGAACATAATATAACTGAGCAAATCTTTTTTTATAATCACCTAAAGCATACATGATAACCAATGATTTTGATTTGCTATCAATTGCTAAACCTTCAGGTTCCCAATGTTTTTCTTTTCCACTTTTAATAGCATCTTGTTTTCCTATTGTTACATTATTAAACTTTCTTATAAGCTTTCCAGTTAAGGTGTAAATATAAAGCCTTTTGCTTTCTCTGTTTTTACCTCCGCTCAACAAGTATATATATTTGTTGTCGGCAGTAATAGCTTGTAATACATAACCATCCTTGGTTAACCCTTCATCAATAAACCATTCTAAGTTCTCTTCCGATGAAATATCTATTGAATTTCTGAAATCTACTTTTTCTGTATCGTAAACCCTTAATAGCTCCCGTGTCTTTAACTTACTCCGCACTATTAAATATTTAGCATCTAAGGTTAAGGTAGGCATTGTACTTAGATGTGGTTTATAAGGGGCATCAAATACTTTTGTAAATTTCATATCGTGAGGGAAAGCCTGATGGTTGTATTTAAAGTGAGTTACAAACCATCCTCTTGAAGTAAATGCTTCACCGGTTGAAGATACTAAATACCCACTATTACAATCATAAGTCAACCCCTGGTGACCAATAAAATCTGTTGGTTTCTGAAAGGAATGAGCTGTAATCTGATTGGATTTCTCATCAATAAAAAAAACATTTACAACACCTTTTTCTGGCTTCCCTGACATATGTAGCGTATATAAGTTTCTTCTTTTATTGTCAATGACTACCCCCTGAACAACATTATTTCTACCTGAACCCAATCGATACAATTTTATTTTTTTTAACACATAGCTATCATCAATTAAAATATCATTATTTGATGTGGCATTTGTGTTTACAATGCCTTCCCCAAACAAAAAAAACAAAAACAAAAACACATAGTGAATCTTAAATATTTTGATCATGGCTCCACCCTATCTAATGACAATAGTATCCAGTAAACTCATTTTTGTTGTCGACATAACACCTCAAAGTTCAATCGCGATCGCATACTAGTTGCCCATCCCAGCAATTGATGGGGTTTTGATGGTTTGTTTGCACCACAAATAAAATAATAAGTATTTCTCAAATGGTCTAATGTTAAACACACAATGTCGCTACATTAGTGTGCAACATGACATTGTCAAAGAATTAATCATAATGCCAGCATTGCTTTCTCACGAGATCTATATAACGCCAAACCAATGAACAGTATTATTAATGTGGGTATTGTCAGATAGTTCATGCTTACTCCGTCACTGATATGGCCGGGCATGTCGGCCTCACGGTTTAATTTCACTATATGCACTAATGAGTTCCAGAGAATATAACCCCAATATTGTTTTGGGATTGCATTCAAGGGGAACATGACACAAGAAGTGAAATAGAGTGGTTTGATTAGTATCGGTAGAACCTTTTGCATTTCTGGAAAGGCTCTACCTACAACCATGAAAATTAAGCCAACGCCACATAACAGAATGATTAACAAACGCCAACTGAGCACTAGTTGTAATAGATTTGTTATTTCGAAATATTCGCCTGTCATCTAGACAATGAATATAAGTAGAATATAAACAGCAGTATAAATTAAAGTCTCAAGCAAGGCATGTGCGATGATCGTATCGATGGATTTGCTGGCCAATAATCAAACAACTCCTGATTCGTTTGCCTTTATTTTTACTTTTCACATAAGGTTAATTAATCATTCTGAAGAATGACGTCTGCAACTCGAACCGATGCATTCCCATGCATCGATAGCCCCTTCATTTTCTATAAATAAATTTACAAGAACATTGAACTTGTTTTCATAAAAATTGGTAATAGAAACACAAAGTTCCTCTACATTCGACGAAAATGGGAAGGGCGTTGAGTCAATTGGAAAATACAGTTCCCGTTGACTAAGATATGAATCGACGTCGGCTACATAAATAAACCCAGGCCGTCTTAGAAGCAAAATGTCGTAAATCCAACTTGAATAATCAGCAATCCCTGCAAAAGAAGTAACCATTAGCTCTTGAATATCTGGATAGCTCCCAGCATCAATAACTTTAGAAAAATTCTAATAGTTAAATCGATTAGATAAATGAAAATGAGCATTGAAAACTAGCGTTAACACCGTCATCAGAACTTTAAAAAACTCTCGCCAGAGCGAATAACGTCTTCACCCGTTGCACATGCTGATGTGGCCTTATCTGCGAACCCTATGAGCAATGGAGCTTCGTTGGCAGTAAAGCCCGGTAGCGCAGGCTCTGGTACGCGTACCATACAGGCGTGCTGGCCTGCAAAACACTCTGTTTTTCACGTTCTAGTGAGCTTCACGAAAAAGTCATAGGAGCGTTTTATTGAAAAATACATGTTCTACTAATTGGAGGCGTCACCATATCTTCCGGGCACGCTACCGTACCGGCCTAACAACGACCAGCACCGGGTAATTTCACAGAAATCAACTAATTCTCCCCCTCCTTCTTGAGCACCTTGCACAGAACTCCACCAAGCACCACATTCTAAATAACTGCTCGAAATAGTAGCTCACTCAGGGGGAACTCTGTCCGGTTTATGTGATCTGATCAATCGCTGAATATCCAAAATCACCAGCCGGACTGAGCAATGCCAATTATAGCACCAATCTCTAGAACCGAACGACGCCTGATGCAGAAAACTATCCATAAAACAAAGGACAAAAACCACGCCCGGCGGCTCACCGCCATGCTGATGCTACATCGTGGTGACACCGTCTGCCATGTTGCCAGAACGCTCTACTGTGCCCACTTATCGATTGGTCGCTGGATTAACTAGTTTCCTCAGGAGTTCCGAATCTGAACCGTCTGGTCTGTTTCCTCCGGCTCCACAAAAATAATGTCCATCATTTTTAATGGACACTATCGTATGGAATACTGAACCTGGATCACTGAAGCTTTACGTCTTCACTTTGAAGAACATTTACCACGGATTGTGGCCGGACGTCGCCTGGGCGTACCAAAATCAACAGTTTGTGGTATGTTCGTGCGCTTCCGCAAAGCTGGCCTTTTATGGCCTCTGCCCGCAGGTATGTTGGAGCGAGAACTTGATGCCCGTCTTTACGGGAGTGCCTCGTACCTGTCGTACTTACTGAAAACTCCGTTATGTCCGAAGTCCCGGTGGTAAAAAAACGTCCCCGGCGGCCTTAATGCCAGTCAGTTAAGGATCAGTTGACCGATCCTGTGGCTGTGTAAGAATCCGGAAACGCTCACTCGTTTCCGGATTTTTTTATGCATATTGGACAGGCCCTTGATCTGGTATCCCGTTACGATTCTCTGCGTAACCCACTGACTTCTCTGGGGGATTACCTCGACCCCGAACTCATCTCTCGTTGCCTTGCCGAATCAGGTACTGTAACGCTACGCAAGCGCCGTCTTCCCCTCGAAATGATGGTCTGGTGTATTGTTGGCATGGCGCTTGAGCGTAAAGAACCTCTTCACCAGATTGTGAATCGCCTGGACATCATGCTACCGGGCAATCGCCCCTTCGTTGCCCCCAGTGCCGTTATTCAGGCCCGCCAGCGCCTGGGAAGTGAGGCTGTCCGCCGCGTGTTCACGAAAACAGCGCAGCTCTGGCATAACGCCACGCCGCATCCGCACTGGTGCGGCCTGACTCTGCTGGCCATCGATGGTGTGTTCTGGCGCACACCGGATACACCAGAGAACGATGCAGCCTTCCCCCGCCAGACACATGCCGGGAACCCGGCGCTCTACCCGCAGGTCAAAATGGTCTGCCAGATGGAACTGACCAGCCATCTGATGACGGCTGCAGCCTTCGGCACGATGAAGAACAGCGAAAATGAGCTTGCTGAGCAACTTATAGAACAAATCGGCGATAACACCCTGACGTTAATGGATAAAGGTTATTACTCACTGGGACTGTTAAATGCCTGAAGCCAGGCGGGAGAACACCGCCACTAGATGATCCCTCTCAGAAAGGGAGCGCAATATGAAGAGAGCAGAAAACTGGGTAAAGGCGATCATCTGGTGAAGCTGAAAACCAGCCCGCAGGCACGAAAAAAGTGGCCGGGACTGGGAAATGAGGTGACAGCCCGCCTACTGACCGTGACGCGCAAAGGAAAAGTCTGCCGATGACGGACGCCATGCGCTTCCCCGGAGGAGAAATGGCGGAACATCTGAAAGGTTACTGGCCGAATCAACTGAGTTTCTCAGAATCATGCGGAATGGTGATGAGAATGCTGATGACATTACAGGGCGCTTCACCGGGACGTATACCGGAGCTGATGCGCGATCTTGCAAGTATGGGACAACTTGTGAAATTACCGACAAGAAGGGAAAGGGCCTTCCCGAGAGTGGTAAAGGAGAGGCCCTGGAAATACCCCACAGCCCCGAAAAAGAGCCAGTCAGTTGCTTAACTGACTGGCATTACCCCGGCGGCCTAATTTTCCTTATGAGTTTAAAATCGCCTTAGTGGAACAGTCACTGCAGCCCGGAGCCTGTGTGGCGCAGATCGCCCGTGAAAACGGAATCAACGATAACCTGCTCTTCAACTGGCGCCATCAATACCGGAAAGGTGGCCTGCTGCCTTCCGGAAAGAATATGCCTGCACTGCTTCCCGTGACGTTAACGCCGGAGCCGGATAATAAAATCCCGGCTCCGGCACAGGAACCAGAGCAGATAAATACACCGTCTGACAGTCTGTGCTGTGAGCTAGTTCTGCCGGCCGGAACTCTCAGGCTGAAAGGTGAACTAACACCGGCGTTATTACAGACACTTATCCGCGAAATGAAAGAGAGCAGCCACTAATGATATCTCTCCCTGCCGGTTCGCGTATCTGGCTGGTTGCCGGTATCACCGACATGCGAAATGGCTTTAACGGCCAGGCCTCAAAAGTTCAGAACGTCCTGAAGGATGACCCGTTCTCTGGACACCTGTTTATCTTCCGCGGACGCCGGGGTGACCAGATAAAAGTGCTGTGGGCTGACAGTGACGGACTGTGCCTCTTCACCAAACGCCTGGAGCGGAGCCGCTTCGTCTGGCCGGTCACCCGCGATGGAAAGGTTCACCTTACTCCGGCTCAGTTGTCCATGCTTCTTGAGGGCATCAACTGGAAGCACCCGAAACGAACGGAACGCGCTGGAATCCGTATATAACCCGTTGTAAAGTGAGGATATGGACACCTCACTTGCTCATGAGAATGCCCGCCTGCGGGCACTGTTGCAGACGCAACAGGACACCATCCGCCAGATGCCCGAATACAACTGCCTGCTCTCACAGCGGGTGGCGGCTTATGCTTCTGAAATCAACCGGCTGAAGGCGCTGGTTGCAAAACTGCAGCGCATGCAGTTCGGTAAAAGCTCAGAAAAACTTCGCGCAAAAACCGAACGACAGATACAGGAAGCACAGGAGCGAATCAGCGCACTTCAGGAAGAAATGGCGGAAACGCTGGGTGAGCAGTATGATCCGGTACTGCCATCCGCCCTGCGCCAGTCTTCAGCCCGTAAACCGTTACCGGCCTCACTTCCCCGTGAAACCCGGGTTATCCGGCCGGAAGAGGAATGCTGTCCTGCCTGTGGTGGCGAACTCAGTTCTCTGGGATGTGATGTGTCAGAACAACTGGAGCTTATCAGCAGCGCCTTTAAGGTTATCGAAACACAACGTCCGAAACTGGCCTGTTGCCGGTGCGACCATATCGTGCAGGCTCCGGTGCCTTCAAAACCCATTGCACGCAGTTATGCCGGAGCGGGGCTTCTGGCCCATGTTGTCGCTGGAAAATATGCAGACCATCTGCCGTTATACCGCCAGTCAGAAATATATCGTCGTCAGGGAGTGGAGCTGAGCCGTGCCACACTGGGGCGCTGGACAGGTGCTGTTGCTGAACGGCTGGAGCCGTTGTATGACGTCCTACGCCAGTATGTGCTGATGCCCGGTAAAGTCCATGCCGATGATATCCCCGTTCCGGTCCAGGAGGCGGGCAGTGGTAAAACAAGGACTGCCCGGCTGTGGGCCTACGTCCGTGATGACCGTAATGCTGGTTCACAGATGCCCCCGGCGGTCTGGTTCGCGTACTCACCGGACCGGAAAGGTATTCATCCACAAAATCATCTGGCTGGTTACAGCGGTGTGCTTCAGGCCGATGCTTACGGTGGTTACCGGGTGTTATACGAATCCGGCAGAATAACGGAAGCCTTGCAGCGTATCGGTGAACTGTATGTCATGAGGCAGAAGTCCGGGGATGTTCAGCAGAACAGCGTCTGGCGACAAGAAAAGCCAGAGCTGCGCCACTGATGCAGTCACTGTATGACTGGATACAGACTCAGATGAAAACACTGTCGCGTCACTCGGATACGGCAAAAGCGTTCGCATACCTGCTGAAACAGTGGGAGGCCCTGAACGTGTACTGCAGTAATGGCTGGGTGGAAATCGACAACAACATTGCAGAGAACGCCTTACGGGGAGTGGCCGTAGGCCGGAAAAACTGGCTCTTCGCGGGTTCCGACAGCGGTGGCGAACATGCGGCGGTGTTGTACTCGCTGATCGGCACATGCCGTCTGAACAATGTAGAGCCAGAAAAATGGCTGCGTTACGTTATTGAGCATATCCAGGACTGGCCGGCAAACCGGGTACGCGATCTGTTGCCCTGGAAAGTTGATCTGACCTCTAAGTAAATATCAATACGGTTCTGGCTAGCCGCTTACGTGCTGACTGAAAGCAAACCCGAAGGAAATTATATAGCTGTCGGGCACGACAACGTCCAGAAGCGTAATACGCAGCCTAACAGGGTGGGGGGCCGTCACGACATATCGCTCTCAGGCCCCACCAGAAACTCGGAGGCAAACTTGCGTCGGTATCTGAACGTATTCAATTTCGACCAATTAACACCAGTCTTGAGCACCTTGGCCGGAACTCCACCAAGCACCGCATTTGAGGGAAACACCTGACGTGTGACAATCGACCCGAAGGAAACTATGCAGTTGTCGGGCACGACGGCGTCCTTGAGACACGTCACGCGCTGACCAAACCAAACGTGGTTTCCCACCCTGATGCCAGACTTAGGCTCATTCAAGGGCTTCTTCGTTTCCAGACTATAAATGGTATGCCCGTCACTCGGGCGGAACAGGAGCTGTGAAGAGCCCAGAAAATCGTCTCCAATCCGAATATTCACGCCTGGTTCAGGTTTACACACCAAGTCCGCGCTGCGAACGTCGAAGTTCCGGCCAATGTGCACTTCGTTTTGGTTCAAGGTCAGAATCTTGAGCGACACCCAAACGGTTGCATTGCCGAGGATCACAACTCGGCAATTCTTGCCCACGACGATCGAAGTCTTTTGGAACGCATGGGGACGATGGATCTCGAGCTCCGATGTTTCATCGGCGAACTCCACGGTAAGACCGGGGATGTCTTCAGGATTAGCGTTCGGGATAAGATTTCCAGCTTCGTCGTAATACTTAAATGAGAAGTTTCTACTAACACTAACGGTACACTGGTCTGGTCTGGTCTGGTCTGGTCTGGTCTGGTCTGGTCTGGTCTGGTCTGGTCTGGCAGCATAAAACTATCCTCTCTCAGGAAAATAAATACGTTCATGAAAGTGACCGGCATTATCTTTTAATTGGAAAAAAATGAAAAGCCAAAATTGGTGATGCCTCCAATGAGTTGGATTAGATGTATAATACGAGCTTTGTGTAAGTTCACAGAGATATTGCAATTACCTCCGGATAAGTAAGGGGAGATTGCACTATGCAAATGCAGCATCTGATGGTTGGCTATCCTAAGTACTACCAAACGGCCGATTATGCGTTGAGGCTTTCAGTGATGGCAGATATAGCAACAATGAGAATGAAGGCTCTGCACTTCTGGGATAAACACGGTATTTCTGCGGCTTCTGAAGCCTTTGGCGTGTCCTGCCGCACGCTTTACTGGTAGCGTCAGTTACTGAACAAGGAAGGACCTGAGGGGCTAATCCCGCACAGTAAGGCACCTCTAGTGCGGCGAAAAAAGCACTGGCATCCCGATGTGCTGAAAGAGATTCGACGCCTCAGGACAGAGCTGCCAAACCTCGGTAAAGAGCAGATTTTTGTTCGCCTGAAGCCCTGGTGCGAACAGCGCTATCTGGCCTGTCCTAGTGTTTCCACCATTGGCAGAATGATCGCTGCCGCACATGATAAAATGCGGATGATACCTGTGCGTCTGGGATCACGGGGGAAGGCACTGCTTGTCAAAAAGCGGTCTGCCCCCCCCCGCAGGCCAAAGCACTACCGCCCGGTAAAGACAGGTGAGCTCATTGGGATGGACGCCATTGAGCTCAGAATGGGCGAACTGCGTCGCTATGTCATCACCATGATCGACGAATGCAGCAATTACGCGCTGGCGCTGGCTGTGCCGTCGCTCAACAGTGATATCGTCAATCATTTCTTCAGCCGCGCAGCCCGGCTGTTCCCGGTCGGTATCAGCTAGATAATCACAGATAACGGAAAAGAGTTCCTGGGAAACTTCGACAAAACGCTGCAGGAAGCCGCTATCAAACACCTCTGGACCTATCCCTACACGCCAAAAATGAACGCTATCTGTGAACGTTTTAACCGGACGTTAAGAGAGCAGTTTATTGAATTTAATGAGATTTTACTCTTTGAAGATCTGGCGCTATTTAATCAGAAGCTGGCGGAATATCTGGTGCTGTATAACAGCAAAAGGCCCCATAAGGCGCTCACGCTAATGACACCCGTGGAATATATTTTAAAATTGCAATATGTGGTGGACCCATACACTATTCTAACGACTTTCGTATCTGCAACAATCCTTTTATCGCACGGCTAATTCCTTTGATTAGCTCTTATCGCCTGAAAATAAATTTTTAACCTTTCCGTTTGATTTAAATTCCAGAAATGGAGACTTTGTCATGTCTTACAATCGACAGCCTGTCGCAGAAGATCCTATGCAGATATGGGGCGCTGTTGGTACCCTTCTTACCCTACTGCTATTCGTCATATGGTTATTCTTGCCGGAAGTGGTTTATGCCAGCTGCCTAATACTTCATACCTTATGGGGATTGGTCGACTGGGGACCATTTCATAACTATGCAGCACCACGATACAACCTGCTTGCCATGACCGGTAACAACGCCGCCAACATAAGCTATAGCCAGTAGGTTAACGTCATGGAGCAGACCATAGGTATTCTGTGGATGTACCTCTTATCTGTGACACTCTGGTGTTTGTAGGAATGGTATCAACATCCGGGACAAAGCCATTTCACCCGCAGACCAGTAGATATTACCCGACTGCCACACATCTTTGAAATCGTCCTGATTGATAAACAGGAGCATAACGCTGACCAGATACTTACAGCTATTGATTCCTGCCTGCGCCTTGAATACCTGATGGAACGCCGCTTCAGCAGAACGCCTTTGTTCCGTGCAATAATCGCCAGCGTAGTGCTGTTCGTAATGGCAACGATTGCCTTCTCTCTGTTCCGCTATCTTGATCGTGTATTCTGGGATGATACAACGCCTGAAGCAGTACAGACGGCAGGTGAGCCACGACTGCTTCCCCCGCACCTGAATCACACCGTGCCATTAAATGAAGGCATTCAACTCCCGGTTCCCCCGAAAAAAAACGTCCAAGTACCGGAGAAAACAATCACAAGCAAAAATCCGGAAGCCGCAACTGCCCGACATAATCTGGCTACTGTTCTGAAGCGGAACGCCGATCGGGGAATGTTTACCATCAACCTGTCATCCGGTCATGAACGAACCCTGTACGCATTTCTCGATCCTGCCTGTCCTAACTGCAGACTTCTGGAGCCAGCCTTAAAACGCCTGGCCAGCGACTTCAATGTCGTTATCTACCCGGTTTCAGTTATTGGTGGAGAGGAATCTACCGACCGTGTGGCACCACTGCTGTGTGAAAAAGATGCTCAGAAACGTGCTGCCGGCTGGCACCGACTGTATTCCGCAGATAACAGAATGATGACGCCATCAGAAGAAACAACGCCTGCAGATGAAACATGCCTGAAAGCAGCCAGAGCTGCGATTGATGTTAACAATGTCGCCTTCCGTAAGTTCGGATTTGCCG
>NZ_JBJQJE010000035.1:0-14966 GCF_046487585.1 Escherichia sp. WS1265 | reverse complement strand
GCGTCATAGCAGACTGGCCGGTCAACCGGGTCAGCGAACTGCTTCCGTGGCGCATAGCACTGCCAGCTGAATAACACATCCCCGTCAATACGGCCCTCGCTGTACGCTTACTTTTGTTCGGACTGCTTATGGCCTTTTTCCACTGGTGGCGCAGGAAAGTTAACCGGCTGCCACCATGGGATGACGTGTAAACCGTGCAGGCATGTTTTCACGTGGTGACGCTTTCATTGGGGGTCTACGCCGGAACCCCAATATTGTTCACATACATGAATTTGAAAAACTAAGCGATACTGCTGTCCGTACCTTATAAACTTATTTCAACGCTTCCGGCAGCGTCACAATCCACAGTTCACTGTCAGACTCCGGTTTCTCCAGTGGCTTCACTCTGAGGGTCGTTTCAACCTGCTTGTCGTCAAGCGTCAGCTTTCCTTCCGCGTTCACCCGATAATCCTTGAATGTCTTGCCCTCGACCGGATGTTGCATCGCCACCTTCACGCCAAAGTCGTTATCGTTCGCCACCGCCAGCGTTTTGCTGTCGATCAGCGCCAACCCTTCAGCCTTCTCCTGCTGCCAGCCCAAGGAGCGCAGATCAACAACCTGCGTTTTCTGCGCAAGGGTAATGCCGCGCTGTGACAGGGTTTTCTCATCATCAAACTCCGGATACTCACCCGGCTTGTCGAAGCCTGACAGGTCGCTCGCCTTATTGAGATCGACCTCGTAAATCAGGTTACGCATTCTGTTGTTTTTATCTCTTCCCTGTTCGATCAGCAGGATGTGCTGGTTATCGAGCGCCACGATGTCTCCGATTTTAGCGTCGCTGTTTTTGCTGTAGGCCGCGCTGTCGATAGGATAACCGTACATCGCGGTTTTTCCGCTTGCCGGATCGAAGCTCACCAGACGCGTAAACAGCGCCTTTTTCTTGCTCTTAGCGTCGATATCCAGCGTACTTTGCACGGCGACAATAATACGCCCGTCCGGCATACGGGTGAGGCCTTCAAAGCCGCGGTTCGCCTGACGCCATTTGAGGATATTTGGCAAACCGCCCGCAATCGCTTTTTCCCCTTCCGCCGCCTGCGGACCGTGGATTGCCAGGATTTTCCCTTTACTGTCGATGTTAATCAGGAACGGGCCATACTCATCGCACAGCCAGTAACCTCCTTTACCATCCGGAGTGATCCCTTCCGTATCCAGCCCGCGATTATCCCCCTTCAGTCTATGTAACGTGTCGCTGAAGGCCACTTCATTGGTGGAGCCAATCACGTCGCTTGCCAGCGGTAGACCGTTGATCGCGCCTTTATCGTCATGCAGAGGACGGGGATCGATGGCCTCCGCTTTGCCGTTTTGTACACGAATCGTCATCAGCAGCGGCGCGAAATCTGGCGTAACGAAAATTTTAGTTTCGTTTTTCCCCTCTTTCGGTGAATCCGCGTTCGGACCGCGATCGGTAATGGTTGCGAATGTCAGGGCATCGCCCTGTTTACCGGTGAACAGCAGGCCAGAACCTATCCCAACCGGAAGGCCGTTCGGGAATGCACTGGCAAATGCGCCGGCGTAGTTCACGTGCGTGCCTTCTGGAAAACTGACGACATAGCGCTCAGCCGTAGGTTGTGCCGCCAGGGCAGAGAAAGAGAGCGTACAACCGATTAGCACGGGAATAATTTTTCTTTTCATATTGTTAGCATCTATAAAGTGAAGATCACACTACACCATAAAGAAGAAACGAGTCAGGAAAATGACATCGAATGGCAACATGCGCGGGCCTGAGGCCAAAGAAATGTAAAACACTGTTGTTATTTGTAACAACGGAAACATTTACGGAAATTATTTGTCTTTCTTCGTGATCAAAAATGCTGTGTCTTGTTGGATTGGAGTGATGAGGGCTGCGTTTAGGAAACGCCCTATATTGTACGGTTGCATTATCGCGGTAGGGGTAATGCACGTGTCAGTATGATGAGCTGACCACACTCACGTGGGTGGACTGGTATAACAATCGACGATTGCTGGAAAGGCAGGGCCATATCCCACCGGCAGAAGCAGAAAAAGCTTATTATGCTTCCATCGGAAACGATGATCTGGCAGCCTGAGTTCACAGATAAAACACTCTCCAGGAAACCCGGGGCGGTTCAATTGCTGGATAAGATCATAACGATACACCGGGTTAAACAGGTGGTCACTGCTTCACTGAAGCTGCGTGATTATGATGGTCAGGTAGCAGAAGCTATGCCCATGATACAAAAATGACGAAAGCCGAAATGTCTGAAAGCGTGTGTATTACCTGAAAATATGACCGGCTCCGGGGTACGTAACCGATTCAACAAAGCCAATCGATATTACAAAACGAGAGGGACTATATATTTCGTTTTCAGATAAGACTCCTTGAGAGATTATCTTTTATGTAAAATCTCAAATATCACCTGATGTAATGTCAATGATAATATTAAGTGCGCTCTGAACAACATCTTTCTTGGTGTGATTAACATCTGACAAAAAGAACATCAGCTTCTTTATTATGTTCTTGTTGTTTATTATTTCACGCTCACAGAATAAAGCGTTGACTGCCTCTTCTATGACATTTCTCTCGTAAAAAAATTGAGAGTTAGCTTCATATAAAATATTGGCCAATTTTTCACCAAAAACCATATTATAATAATCACTGTGCATCTTTCTCCCCCAGGGTTCAGTCAATAATTTTACCATGCCTAATTATGACAGGTGTAACAAGCATATTTTGCTATATAAATAAAATACATAATACTGATTATTGTAAGAACAGGAAGCAGACTAATGGTTTTTTTTTGTGAGCACATTCCTTCTTATGTAGGAAGAGGCTGTATTATATTCAGTCAACTCTTTTTTACTAAAAACATTATCTATGCCATCAAAGTTGCCTGCTAGCTAATTTTTAGGATATCGCCTTGTCGTGGATTATGCACTCTAAACATGTAGAAGGTATTCATTACAAATACACAGACGGCCATCTTTTGTAAAATGGATGCCGTTTTAAGTGAGATTATGATTTTCAAATTGTTCCGGACTGAGACCGCCACACCAACTGTACCATCGCCAGCGATTGTAATCGCACTCGATATAATTAAGTAAGTTTGCTGATTTTGCTGTTTACTGCGACAGATGTAAAGCTGTGGTGATTCATGCAGACTAAGTTCACGGACTCCGGCAGTAACACCGATGCATTCTGCAAGCTTCAGATCTTAACTACGAAATTCATGCGAATGGTGTTTACGTTTTTTTACTGGTTGAAACTGTTTTGTCTTGTGAGTCACCTCTGACTGAGAGTTTACTCACTTAGCCGCGTGTCCACTATTGCTGGGTAAGATCATTACCGAAATCCCCATCCTTTAGGGCAGTGAGGATGTCAATAATAGCAGACCACATCATGAGTCATTCTGACCGACACATGTCAGAAGCAGAGGCTCCATCCCATTTTATACCTACCTTATAACACTTAGAAAAACAACATGTTAAAAATGTCTATTGGAAACAATTTTATTTCCAATTGTAATGATAACCATTCTCATATTAATATGACTACGTGATAATTAACTTTTGATGCACTCCGCATGTCTGACCGCGCCACTACCACAGCTTCCTTAACGTTCGAGTCGCTTTATGGCACACATCACGGCTGGTTGAAAAGCTGGCTGACGCGCAAACTCCAGTCTGCTTTTGATGCAGATGACATTGCCCAGGACACTTTTTTGCGGGTAATGGTCAGCGAAACGCTCTCGACGATCCGCGATCCTCGCTCCTTCCTCTGCACTATCGCCAAACGCGTGATGGTGGACCTGTTTCGCCGAAACGCGCTGGAAAAAGCGTATCTGGAGATGCTGGCGCTTATGCCGGAGGGGGGAGCGCCTTCACCTGAGGAACGCGAAAGCCAACTCGAGACCCTACAACTCCTCGACAGCATGCTGGACGGGCTAAACGGCAAAACACGTGAAGCGTTTCTGCTTTCGCAACTGGATGGTCTGACATACAGCGAGATTGCGCACAAACTCGGTGTTTCCATCAGCTCCGTGAAAAAATACGTGGCGAAAGCCGTCGAGCACTGCCTGCTGTTCCGTCTGGAGTATGGGTTATGAATCCTTTGTTAACCGATTCCCGCCGTCAGGCGCTGCGTTCAGCTTCCCACTGGTATGCCGTGCTAAGCGGCGAGCGCGTCAGCCCACAACAGGAAGCGCGCTGGCAACAGTGGTATGAACAGGATCAGGATAACCAGTGGGCCTGGCAGCAGGTTGAAAACCTGCGCAACCAGCTTGGCGGTGTGCCTGGCGACGTTGCCAGCCGGGCGTTGCACGATACCCGCCTCACCCGCCGTCACGTGATGAAAGGATTACTGCTGTTGCTCGGCGCTGGCGGAGGCTGGCAGCTCTGGCAGTCGGAAACCGGCGAAGGTCTGCGGGCAGATTACCGCACCGCCAAAGGCACAGTCAGCCGTCAGCAACTGGAAGATGGCTCCCTGCTCACGCTGAATACCCAAAGCGCGGCGGATGTGCGTTTTGATGCGCATCAGCGCACCGTCCGGCTCTGGTACGGTGAAATCGCCATTACTACCGCGAAAGATGCCCTGCAACGCCCCTTCCGTGTCCTGACCCGTCAGGGCCAGCTCACTGCTTTAGGGACAGAATTTACCGTCCGCCAGCAGGATAATTTCACGCAGCTTGACGTTCAGCAGCACGCTGTGGAAGTGCTTCTCGCCAGTGCCCCCGCGCAAAAACGCATCGTGAACGCTGGTGAAAGCCTGCAGTTCAGCGCCTCTGAGTTTGGCGCAGTGAAACCGCTGGATGACGAGAGTACAAGCTGGACGAAGGACATCCTGAGCTTCAGCGATAAACCGCTGGGTGAGGTGATAGCCACGCTAACCCGTTACCGCAACGGCGTGCTGCGCTGCGATCCCGCCGTTGCCGGGCTGCGCCTGAGCGGGACGTTCCCGCTGAAAAATACCGATGCGATCCTGAACGTTATCGCGCAAACGCTTCCCGTTAAAATTCAGTCTATTACGCGGTACTGGATAAACATTTCACCACTGTAAGGAAAATAATTCTTATTTCGATTGTCCTTTTTACCCTTCTCGTTCGACTCATAGCTGAACACAACAAAAATGATGATGGGGAAGGTATGACGCCGTTACGCGTTTTTCGTAAAACAACACCTTTGGTTAACGCCATTCGCCTGAGCCTGCTGCCGCTGGCCGGTCTCTCGTTTTCCGCTTTTGCTGCACAGGTTAATATCGCACCGGGATCGCTCGATAAAGCGCTCAATCAGTATGCCGCACACAGCGGATTTACCCTCTCGGTTGACGCCAGCCTGACGCGCGGCAAGCAGAGCAACGGCCTGCACGGCGATTACGACGTCGAGAGCGGCCTGCAACAACTGCTGGACGGCAGCGGACTGCAGGTAAAACCGCTGGGAAATAACAGCTGGACGCTGGAGCCCGCGCCCGCACCAAAAGAAGATGCCCTGACCGTGGTCGGCGACTGGCTGGGTGATGCGCGTGAAAACGACGTATTTGAACATGCTGGCGCGCGTGACGTGATCCGCCGTGAGGATTTCGCCAAAACCGGCGCAACCACCATGCGTGAGGTACTTAACCGCATCCCTGGCGTCAGCGCGCCGGAAAACAACGGCACCGGCAGCCACGACCTGGCGATGAACTTTGGCATCCGGGGCCTGAACCCGCGCCTCGCCAGCCGCTCGACCGTCCTGATGGACGGCATCCCCGTCCCCTTCGCCCCTTACGGTCAGCCGCAGCTTTCACTGGCTCCCATTTCGCTCGGCAACATGGATGCCATTGACGTGGTACGCGGTGGTGGTGCGGTGCGTTACGGACCGCAGAGCGTGGGCGGCGTGGTGAACTTTGTTACCCGTGCCATTCCGCAGGACTTTGGTATCGAGGCGGGCGTGGAAGGTCAGCTCAGCCCAACCTCTTCACAAAACAACCCGAAAGAGACGCACAACCTGATGGTGGGCGGCACAGCGGACAACGGTTTTGGCACCGCGCTGCTCTACTCCGGCACGCGCGGCAGTGACTGGCGCGAGCACAGCGCCACCCGCATCGACGACCTGATGCTGAAAAGCAAATATGCGCCGGATGAGGTGCACACCTTCAACAGCCTGCTGCAATATTACGACGGTGAAGCCGACATGCCCGGTGGCCTGTCTCGCGCGGATTACGACGCCGATCGCTGGCAATCCACCCGCCCGTATGACCGCTTCTGGGGTCGTCGCAAGCTGGCGAGCCTGGGCTACCAGTTCCAGCCAGACAGCCAGCATAAATTCAACATTCAGGGGTTCTACACCCAAACCCTGCGCAGCGGCTACCTGGAGCAAGGCAAACGCATCACCCTCTCGCCGCGTAACTACTGGGTGCGCGGTATTGAGCCACGCTACAGCCAGATCTTTATGATCGGCCCTTCCGCGCACGAAGTGGGCGTGGGCTATCGCTATGTGAATGAATCAACGCATGAAATGCGTTACTACACCGCCACCAGCAGCGGGCAGTTGCCGTCCGGCTCAAGCCCTTACGACCGCGATACGCGTTCCGGCACCGAGGCGCACGCCTGGTATCTGGATGACAAAATCGACATCGGCAACTGGACCATCACGCCGGGTATGCGTTTCGAACATATCGAGTCATACCAGAACAACGCCATCACAGGCACGCACGAAGAAGTGAGCTATAACGCACCGCTTCCGGCGTTGAACGTGCTCTATCACCTGACTGACAGCTGGAATCTTTATGCAAACACTGAAGGCTCGTTCGGCACCGTACAGTACAGCCAGATTGGCAAGGCTGTGCAAAGCGGCAATGTGGAACCGGAAAAAGCGCGAACCTGGGAACTCGGTACCCGCTACGACGACGGCGCGCTGACGGCGGAAATGGGGCTGTTCCTGATTAACTTTAACAATCAGTACGACTCCAACCAGACCAACGACACCGTCACTGCACGTGGCAAAACGCGCCATACCGGGCTGGAAACGCAGGCACGTTACGATCTGGGTACGCTAACGCCAACGCTTGATAACGTTTCCATCTACGCCAGCTATGCGTATGTGAACGCGGAAATCCGCGAGAAAGGCGACACCTACGGCAATCTGGTACCATTCTCCCCGAAACATAAAGGCACGCTGGGCGTGGACTACAAGCCAGGAAACTGGACGTTCAATCTGAACAGCGATTTCCAGTCCAGCCAGTTTGCGGATAACGCCAATACGGTGAAAGAGAGCGCCGACGGCAGTACCGGCCGCATTCCCGGCTTCATGCTCTGGGGTGCACGCGTGGCGTATGACTTTGGCCCGCAGATGGCAGATCTGAACCTGGCATTCGGTGTGAAAAACATCTTCGACCAGGACTACTTCATCCGCTCTTATGACGACAACAACAAAGGCATCTATGCAGGCCAGCCGCGCACGCTGTATATGCAGGGGTCGTTGAAGTTCTGATGTGTTAACGCCCGGCTTGCCGGGCTTTTAGCTGGAATGTGATTATGTTGGCATTTATCCGTTTTCTTTTTGCAGGCCTGCTGCTGGTGATCAGCCACGCCTTTGCCGCCATGGTTCAGGACGAACACGGCACGTTTACACTCGAAAAAACGCCACAACGGATTGTGGTGCTGGAACTCTCGTTCGCCGATGCGCTGGCCGCCGTGGACGTCAGCCCGATCGGTATTGCCGACGATAACGATGCAAAACGCATCCTGCCCGAAGTGCGTGCGCACCTGAAACCGTGGCAGTCCGTCGGAACGCGCGCGCAGCCGAGCCTGGAAGCCATTGCCGCTCTGAAACCAGACCTGATCATTGCCGACAGCAGTCGCCATGCGGGGGTTTACATCGCCTTGCAGCAAATCGCGCCGGTACTGCTGCTTAAGTCCCGCAACGAAACCTACGCTGAAAATTTGCAATCTGCGGCTATCATCGGCGAAATGGTGGGTAAAAAGCGAGAGATGCAGGCACGTCTGGAACAACATAAAGAGAGGATGGCGCAGTGGGCCAGCCAGCTTCCCAAAGGGACACGCGTGGCCTTTGGCACATCACGCGAACAGCAATTCAACCTGCATACTCAGGAGACCTGGACCGGCAGCGTGCTGGCCTCTCTGGGGCTGAACGTTCCCGCTGCGATGGCGGGTTCGTCCATGCCGTCCATCGGCCTGGAGCAACTGCTGGCGGTCAATCCTGCCTGGCTGCTGGTTGCCCACTATCGCGAAGAGAGCATTGTTAAACGCTGGCAACAAGATCCGCTCTGGCAGATGTTAACCGCCGCGCAGAAGCAGCAGGTTGCTTCGGTCGACAGTAACACCTGGGCGCGGATGCGCGGTATTTTTGCTGCAGAGCGTATTGCCGCTGACACGGTAAAAATCTTCCACCATCAGCCGCTTACCGTTGTGAAATGACCGCGATAAAACACCCGATGCTGCTGTGGGGGCTTCCCGTTGCAGCACTTATTATTATTTTCTGGCTGAGTCTGTTTTGCTACTCGGCCATTCCTGTTTCCGGAGCAGATGCAACCCGCGCCCTGCTGCCTGGACACACGCCAACGCTACCAGAAGCGCTGGTGCAAAACCTTCGTTTGCCACGAAGCCTGGTCGCCGTTCTGATCGGCGCAAGCCTGGCGCTCGCGGGCACGCTGCTGCAAACCCTGACCCACAACCCAATGGCCTCTCCTTCACTGCTCGGCATTAACAGCGGCGCGGCGCTGGCTATGGCGCTTACCAGCGCGCTGAGTCCGACGCCGATTGCAGGCTATTCTCTGTCGTTCATCGCGGCATGCGGGGGCGGCGTGAGCTGGCTGCTGGTCATGACCGCAGGAGGCGGATTTCGTCATACCCATGACAGAAACAAACTGATCCTCGCGGGTATCGCGCTGTCGGCCTTTTGTATGGGCCTTACCCGCATCACCCTGCTGCTGGCCGAAGATCATGCTTACGGCATCTTTTACTGGCTGGCAGGCGGAGTGTCCCACGCCCGCTGGCAGGATGTCTGGCAGCTCTTGCCGGTGGTGGTCACTGCAGTCCCTGTCGTGTTACTGCTGGCGAATCAACTGAACCTGCTCAACCTCAGCGACAGCACCGCCCATACGCTGGGAGTGAACCTGACGAGGCTACGTTTGGTCATCAATATGTTAGTGCTGCTTCTGGTTGGTGCGTGCGTCAGCGTGGCAGGTCCGGTGGCGTTTATCGGTCTGCTGGTGCCACATCTGGCGCGCTTCTGGGCAGGCTTCGATCAGCGCAACGTACTGCCAGTGAGCATGCTGCTGGGGGCCACGCTGATGCTGCTGGCAGATGTACTCGCACGCGCGCTGGCCTTCCCCGGAGATCTGCCCGCAGGCGCAGTGCTGGCGCTGATTGGCAGCCCTTGCTTTGTCTGGCTTGTGAGGAGGCGAGGATGAAAATTGCGCTGGTTATTTTCATCACCCTTGCCCTGGCGGGCTGTGCGCTGTTATCACTCCATATGGGAGTGATCCCCGTGCCGTGGCGCGCGCTGCTGACCGACTGGCAGGCCGGACGCGAGCATTATTATGTATTGATGGAGTACCGACTGCCGCGCTTGCTGCTGGCACTGTTTGTCGGTGCAGCCCTCGCCGTGGCGGGCGTGCTGATACAGGGGATTGTGCGCAACCCTCTGGCATCACCGGATATTCTCGGCGTTAACCATGCCGCCAGCCTGGCCTCTGTGGGGGCTCTACTTCTTATGCCGTCACTGCCCGTGATGGTGCTGCCGCTGCTGGCCTTTGCGGGCGGCATGGCGGGGTTGATATTACTGAAGATGCTGGCAAAGACCCACCAGCCGATGAAGCTGGCGCTCACCGGCGTGGCGCTTTCTGCATGCTGGGCCAGCCTGACGGATTATCTGATGCTCTCGCGCCCGCAGGATGTGAACAACGCCCTGCTGTGGCTGACCGGCAGCTTATGGGGCCGTGACTGGAGCTTTGTGAAGATTGCCATCCCGCTGATGATTTTATTTCTGCCGCTGAGCCTGAGTTTTTGCCGCGATCTCGACCTCCTTGCACTCGGCGATGCGCGCGCCACCACGCTCGGTGTGTCGGTGCCCCATACCCGATTCTGGGCTTTGTTACTAGCTGTCGCCATGACATCTACCGGCGTGGCCGCCTGCGGCCCGATTAGCTTTATTGGTCTCGTGGTGCCGCATATGATGCGTAGCATCACCGGTGGACGTCACCGCAGACTGCTGCCTGTTTCAGCCCTGACAGGTGCGTTGCTGTTGGTGGTTGCCGATCTGCTGGCGAGAATTATTCATCCCCCACTGGAGCTCCCGGTTGGCGTGCTGACCGCCATTATCGGTGCGCCGTGGTTTGTCTGGTTGCTTGTGAGAATGCGATAAATGACTTTACGAACTGAAAATCTGACGGTCAGTTACGGGACAGACAAGGTACTTAACGACGTTTCACTCTCACTGCCAACGGGGAAGATCACCGCCCTGATCGGCCCTAACGGTTGCGGGAAATCGACGCTGTTAAACTGTTTTTCGCGGCTTTTAATGCCGCAGTCTGGCACCGTATTTCTCGGCGATAATCCCATAAATATGCTCTCATCACGCCAGTTGGCCCGCAGGCTTTCGCTGCTGCCTCAGCACCATTTAACGCCAGAGGGGATCACAGTCCAGGAGCTGGTTTCGTATGGTCGTAATCCCTGGCTGTCACTCTGGGGGCGTCTCTCCGCTGAAGACAATGCACGAGTTAATGTCGCCATGAACCAGACCCGGATCAATCATCTTGCCGTTCGTCGGTTAACCGAGCTTTCCGGCGGTCAGCGCCAGCGCGCATTTCTGGCGATGGTCCTGGCCCAGAATACGCCCGTTGTATTACTTGATGAGCCAACCACCTATCTTGATATCAATCACCAGGTGGACCTGATGCGGTTGATGGGCGAACTCCGGACTCAGGGGAAAACGGTGGTCGCTGTGCTGCACGACCTTAATCAGGCTAGCCGGTACTGCGATCAACTGGTGGTAATGGCAAACGGACATGTTATGGCGCAAGGCACACCAGAAGAGGTGATGACCCCAGGATTGCTGAGAACAGTATTCAGCGTGGAAGCGGAAATACACCCCGAGCCGGTATCTGGCAGGCCGATGTGCCTAATGAGGTAGATTGCACAGGCCGTAAGAACCAAACCACGACTGAATGAAACTGGACTGGCGCCAGCAAGCCTGTTCAGACTGGGGCTGAACTTTTCCGGACTCTGAAAGATTACCAATACTCATCGTCCATCCGCTTGCTTTAGGCTGACAGGTTCATAATCAACGCAAACCAGAGCTGTACAGGCTTGGGCGCGGCTTTCAAACCAGTCGTGATCACGGCAATCAATTTTGAACTCTGCTTAACGGACATTTCTGTATAACCCTTACGGCAACGAAAAACGCGAAGTTAAAATTTTAGAAACCCAAAAACGTGACATGACTAAGTTTAGATTTCAGGGGGGGAGATCAAAAAATTTCGCTCTGTGCCAGAGCGGACATTCACGGAGCTGGTTCATTACCAATGAGGTTGGGCTTTTGAGGATAAATCAATGATCAGACGCCAACGTAAATCAAAAGCAACCCTGGAACGGAATTGCTAATCCAGTTTCTGACCATCGATTTTTCTAAAAAGTGTGCGTTTGCTACTACTTAGGTAGGTGCAGCTTTCTTAATCACCGGCAGCCACGTTATACAGGCCAGTTGATGGATCGATTGTTATCAATGATATCTTCATGAGTCGGTGTCTCACCCAGCTTACCGAAGCTGGCATAAAGTGAAGGCAGACGGGCCCGTCCTTCTCCCTTTTTCGCCAGAGGGAAAGCGCGAAGCATGGTGGCAGCCTCCCAGTCACAACAATAGGATGGTGTGCACGGCTGCTGACGCCATGATTCAGCGATAGAGCCGGAAAATACGGGGTCAAAGCCGGTATCATTAACCAGAGTCATCGTGACCTGTACTGCGGCTGGATGATCTCCTGCTACTGCAACTGCTAGGCGACCGCGGCTCCCTTCAGGTAGTCTGTTGTGGTCAACTAAAACTGGCCTCCGCGTTAGAGTTTTTCCAGTATCGGTTTTCTGATTCGTTTGGTGGTAACCCACCATTATATTCGTGCGGTCTTAGTGCGCTGTAATATCCAACGATATAGTCCGTTATTGCGTGAGCTGCATCGCTGAAGCTTACATAGCCCGTCGCTGGCACCCATTAGTTCTTCAGACTCCTGAAGAAGCGCTCCATTGGGCTGTTATCCCAGCAGTTTCCACGCCGGCTCATACTCTGTCTGATCTGGTATCGCCACAGTAACTGCCGGAACTGCCTGCTCGTATAATGACTGCCTTGATCGCTTGGAACATCACCCCGACGGGCTTACCACGGGTTTCCCATGCCATTTCCAGTGCTTTCATGGTAAGCCTGCTGTCCGGCGAGAACGAGATGGCCCAGCCCACTGGTTTTCTTGCGAACAGGTCGAGAACAACGGCGAGGTACGCCCAGCGCTTACCCGTCCAGATATAGGTCACATCACCGCACCACACCTGATTTGGTTCCGTTACGGCGAACTGTCGCTCAAGATGATTCGGGATAGCAACGTGCTCATGACCGCCACGCTTATACCGGTGAGTCGGCTGCTGGCAACTGACCAGCCCCAGCTCTTTCATGAGTCTGCCAGCAAGCCAGCGCCCCATCTGGTAGCCTCTCTGGGTTGCCATTGTGGCGATGCTTCTTGCTCCGGCAGAGCCGTGGCTGATGCCATGCAGTTCAAGTACCTGGCTGCGTAATACAGCCCGTCTGCCGTCTGGTTTTTCAGGACGGTTTTTCCAGTATTTGTAGCTGCTGCGATGGACCCCGAACACATGGCAGAGAGTGGCCACAGGATAACGCGCCCTGAGTTTCCCGATTATCGAAAACTGTTCAGGGAGTCTGACATCAAGAGCGCGGTAGCCTTTTTAATATTTCATTTTCCATTTCAATACGTTGTAGCTTTTTCCTGAGCTCACGGATTTCAATTTGTTCCGGGGTAATGGGGGAGGCTTTTGGTGTTTTTCCCTGCCGCTCATCACGTAATTGTTTCACCCATCGCGTCATTGTGGAAAGGCCGACATCCATAGCGCTGGCTGCATCTGCCACGGTGTATTTCTGGTCAACGACCAGTTGAGCGGATTCGCGTTTAAACTCTGCGCTGAAATTTCTTTTTTCATTATGGCACCTGTGTTGTTCTGAGGTGAGCATATCACCTCTGTTCAGGTAGCTAAATTTAGTGTGCCACCTCAAGGTTCTTAGTGAGCCGTTTTTAAAAGATATGATAATATATTATTGTTTATAAATTGTTGATGTTTGATTTAGTAGTATATAAAGTTCACCACCTTTATTAGGCTTTCCTTTTATCTCTACTTACTGGGTGCCAGAAACTTTAAATTTTAAACGGAGGGGGCATTTTGTTTAAAGCAAATCATGTTCCGGTATTAATGTATCATCATGTCAGCCATTGCCCAGGACTGGTTACACTTTCTCCCGAGACATTCCGGAAACAAATGAAATGGTTGGCTGAAAACAACTGGAAAACACTGTCATCAGATGAACTGGAGTTTTTTTATCGGGGCGGAAAACTTCCCCGTAAAAGCGTTATGTTGACATTTGATGATGGATACCTTGACAACTGGTTTCAGGTATATCCTTTATTAAACGAGTTTAATCTCAAGGCACATATTTTTTTAATTACCAGTTTTATTGGAAATGGTCCGGTTCGTCACTCTCCTGGAAAGGAATATTCTCATCGCGATTGCGAACATCAAATAGCAACCGGGAATGCTGATAATGTTATGCTTCGCTGGTCTGAAGTGAACGAAATGTTGCAATCTGGTCTGGTCGAATTTCATGTTCATACACATACTCATACACGTTGGGATAAAAAGTTCACTTCACGAGAAGAACAGTGTAAACATCTTCGGCAGGACTTATTGAGCGGGAGAGAATATTTAAAAAAAATGACAGGAAAATGCAGTAAACATTTGTGTTGGCCGGAAGGTTATTATAACAAGGATTATATTCAGATCGCTGAAGAACTTGGATTCCATTATTTATATACAACAGAAAGAAGAATGAATGCTCCTGCTAAAGGAACTACACGGATAGGAAGAATAAGCACCAAGGAACGGGAAAATTGCGTATGGCTGAAAAGACGACTTTTTTATTATACAACACCGTTTTTTTCATCGTTGCTGGCCCTTCATAAGGGGCCAAGATTACCGGATGACTAATAATGAATATACTATTTACGGAATCATCACCGAATATAGGTGGTCAGGAATTACAGGCTGTTGCTCAAATGAAGGCCCTGAAGAAAATGGGGCATTCAGTTCTGCTTGTCTGCAGGGAGAACAGCAAAATTGCTTTTGAAGCCAGTAAGTTTGGAATTGATATCACATTCGCGTTATTTCGAAACAGTCTTCACATTCCTACTGTATGGAGATTACTCGGAATAGTTCATAGTTTTCAGCCCGATGCAATCGTTTGTCACAGTGGACATGATAGTAATATTGTTGGTTTGGTACGGTTTTTTACCTGGAAACATCCATTCAGAATTATCAGGCAAAAGACATATTTGACACGAAAAACAAAATTTTTTTCAATAAATCATTTTTGCGATGAGGTGATTGTTCCCGGAACAAATATGAAGACACATCTGGAGCAGGAAGGATGTCGAACTCGGGTTACTGTTGTGCCTCCTGGCTTTGATTTCCAGGAATTATACGTTGATTCCCGAAACAGTTTGCCTCCGAGTGTTCTTTCCTGGCTGGCGTCCCGAAGAGGATGCCCCGTAATTGCTCAGGTAGGAATGTTGCGCCCGGAAAAAGGGCACGAATTTAGGTGATGCTGCCAACTTACTGATTTAGTGTATGATGGTGTTTTTGAGGTGCTCCAGTGGCTTCTGTTTCTATCAGCTGTCCCTCCTGTTCAGCTACTGACGGGGTGGTGCG
>NZ_JBJQJE010000034.1:0-23436 GCF_046487585.1 Escherichia sp. WS1265 | reverse complement strand
GCGGGAAACAGGCCGCAGAGGTGGCGGCAGGAGGGAAGACTGCTGCGCCATCAGGCGCAGTTTCCTCACACACCGTCAGGTGTGCAGGGAGCGCAGGTCACGGCGCGACAGGGGCGGCGCGACCGGAACGGTCGCTGCAAGCCGGGTTTTCACGCATCGGACCGTAGCGGCAGCCCGAAACCGCGCCAGCGGGTTCGGCGGAGACTGGCGGGTGCGCCAGCAGCTGCCTGTCGGAGTCGGGCCTGACGACCGGATGCCGCCAGGCAGCCGGGAGCCGAAGTGGGCGCAATAAAAGACAGCCAGAAACGGTGACAGTGTCACGGAATATCACACCTGTTCCCTGCATACAGCCATACACTACCTTCTGACCGGAAAGCCGGGCCGGCAGCGCCGCAGGCGCTGCACCCCGCATTTCCGGCAGGCGTCAGCCTGCCAGGGGTTTTCGCGCGGGCTGACAGGCGGCCTCCACCGCCTGCCCTGTATCACCTGTTTCTGCTGCCCTGAAGGATATAGTGACCACCGAGGAAAACCGCCTGCTGATTCGCCACAAAATCGCAGATTTCATCAACAATCTGCGCAGTGGTGAGCGGTTTCTGCCCCATTTCACGACGCCGCGCATTAATCACGGCTTTGTAATTGCGCAGAATTTCGCGGGTTTCTGTGCTGATATTCATGACATGTGCTCCCCGTCCAGCGCCTGTAACACAACGTCCATTGCTTCGCGTTCTTCCCTGACGAACGCATCACCGTCGCCCCCGTTCTCACTCCCGACGGCATACAGGCGCTTCATTTCACTGCCTGCCAGCGCCAACACTTTTTCCAGCATCACCGCCGGGACTGTCACCTGACGGCTGGCGCGCTTTTCTTCCATCAGTTCACGAACAACGCCGTGAACAACGCTGACATCCGCACCATATTCAAAGGCATCGTCCAGCCGCTGCATGACGGTTTCCAGCTCATCGTCTGTCAGACTCCAGTCCAGGGCTATGTGACGCACATCCCCACGGGTCAGCACTACGGCAAAAACGCATTCACTGTCCGGCACGTCTGTATCCAGCACTTCGCGGATAATTTCTTTAACAGTACAGTACATGTTCTCGTCTCCTTTACAGGGGCGGCATTGCCGCCCCGTCCGTTAATCAGTCCAGAGCCGCGTAAATCGCGTTGCATTCGGGGTGAAATTCGATGTGACGCCACAACTGCGCATCGCGCATCCGGTAAAGCTGGGTCAGTCCTGCATCCCCGCTGTCGTGGTACAGCCACAACTGGCGGTTAATCACAAGGGAAGTCAGAATGATGCCTGCGGCATCAGCACTCACGGTACGGTCAAACCAGTTTGCACCGTTCACCATGTGGAAACGGTCGCCATCCGGCATCATGTAACCGCCACCGTCCGGCAGGCGGATGAAGTGCCAGAAGCCTCCCTGATATTCCGGCATCATTTTTTGCGCCAGCGCGTACACATACGCCTCGGCATACAGAAAATCGTTGCCAAACAGATACGGCAGAAAGGAGAGACGGTCGCACTCTTCAACATTCAGAGTGACAGGTTTCGCATATTGCATGATGTTTTCCTCCGTTGTTCACATATTCCGCGACACCGGGCGGTGCCGTGCCTCCATAAAAGCCGGGCGAACAGGCGGGGATGCAGGGGCGCAAGGGAAGCCGCAGCCTGACGCACACGGCTGACGGGAGTTGCAGGGTGAGACCGCGAAATCTGAGCGGGTGAACGACCGGAAAATCACGGCAGACGGGAAGGAGGGACCGGGTGACCGCAGCGGCGAAGCGTACCCTTGCATCAACGCCAGCCCGGCTAAGATGGAGGCACGGCACAGCCCGCACACGACGCTGAGGCCACATAACTGAAAAACCACAAGGCCATGCCCTGCATGGCCGGGTAAAGCGGAGCCGGCGGCGACTTCCTTTGTGCTCTGTCCGGGGACCGGCAGGAAAAAGGCGGGGATTTACCCCGCCAGTGTCATCATTTCCGGATTTTTGCCAGGGCATCCGCCATGCTGCGGATTTCGGTCCGGGCTTCCCGGACCACCTCCCGCAGAACACCACGGTCAAACCAGCGGCGGGGCGGTTCATCCGGTATACGCAGCACATCGCAGGCCAGCCCACTGGACAGGATATGCTCAATACACTCACTGACCAGATACATTTCCACCGACGAAAAACGTGCTCCCCGGTTCACGATGGCATCGAGCACCACGGGCAGGTTTTCGTCATCTTCATCGAGCCAGCAGGGGTGATCGCTTTCCTTCACGACCAGGCAAAAGCGGCGCGTCTGGCGGGTCAGCAACGTCTGACCGGTGGTGGTCAGCGCCGCACGGATACGCCGCGCATCTTCTGCCACCTGGTAACAGATGCTTCGTACCGCATCGTGCACCGCATCAAGAACAGCCCTGATTTCGTCTTCGGTCAGCCATTCTCCGGCATACGGGAAAGACACCTGCGTTCCGTCTGCCGGAAGTACCGGCAGCGACTGCCACTGACTGCCGGACAGTACCAGTTCCGCCCCGATTCCGGTCAGTCTCTGAATGGCAGAGGCCAGGAGCGGCGGCAGTACGCCGCCGTGACGGTTGATAAGTAACGTCGCCAGCCGGGGCGCATCCAGCCGCACGTAAATGCTGATCCAGCCCGGATACTTCGGGTTCCGCTGGTCAACATCCGTCTCTTCCGGCCAGCCCTGCGCCAGCAGCAGGTTGCGGGCGTGACGACAAATCAGTGCGTTCAGTGTTGTGTTTTCGTTCATGATTAATCGTTCTCCCTGAATCGCCGCCCGGAGGCGGCGATAACATCAGTCGTTTTCGTGTCTGTTGTTTTTCAGCAGGGTGCGGGCCTGATTAATCACCGCCTGACGGCGGGTGACGCATTCCGGGACGGCGAGGCCATGATCCCGGGCGGCCCATTCACGTTTCCACAATGCCTGTTCAGCGGTCTGAATCAGGGACGCCAGCAGTTCAGCAGGGACGGTCACCTGGCGGTTTTCGCTCACGTTATTGATGATCTCCATCGCCACGCCGGAAGAAATACCGGATTCAGTCCGCTGGTCTTCCGGGATGTCCTCCAGGCGCGCCAGGACGGTTCTGATTTCATGATCGGACAGGGAAATATCCATTCCGTCAGCGAGGGCCTGAATCTCTTCCGGGGACCAGATAACCAGCATCAGCGGCATGTCTCCCGGATACTTTACTGCCAGCTCCCGGCATAGCGTTTCGCATGTTCCGTACATTCTCGTCTCCTTCTCAATCTTTAAAGCACGCTTCCAGTTCCAGAATTTCGGTATATGCCTCCATCAGGAGGCGGTTTGCGCGAAACAGCGTCTGACGCACCAGACGTTCCGGCAGGGTGTCGGCATTAAAGCTGTACCGCTGTTCCATCTCATTCATGGTTGTACGCAGGTCGCACATGGCATTGGCCACCTCCGCCACTTCGGCGCGCAGTTTTTCGTGTCCTGCATAGTTCATTTACGCAGCCTCCGGCATAAACCAGTCATCATTCGCGGCCCCCTGCTGCATGGCCCGTTGCACGGCGGCAAGGCGTTGCTGCCCGGCACGGTGATACTGCTCAAGCAGCTCGATACCGATATACCGGCGTCCGGACTGGAGGGCGGCGACGCAGGTTGAGCCGCTGCCTGCAAACGGGTCCAGCACAATTGCGTTCGGGTGTGTGAAGTTCTCAATCAGCGGTTGCAGGCTGGTAACGGGCTTTTCCGTCGGGTGATGGCGATTGCCCGAATATTTCCAGCCCAGCACGTCCGGCAGCGGGTTTTGTGGCAGACGTGGACGGCCTTTTGCCAGGATGTAGGCGCATTCGTGGCGATAGCCCACATATGCGGCCTTCGATGTGTAGTTTTTGGTGAAGACCAGGTGACCAACAACGCTGAATCCCGCATTTTTCCAGGCGGCCATAAAGCGATCGACGCGGTTCCAGCCGTAGAAGCTCACCATTAACGCGTCTTTTTTCAGTACGCGGAACATTTCATTACAGGCCGGTTGCAGCCACTCATCGGTTTTATCGCCGGCGATGGTGCGCCCGGAACGGTCACGGAAACCGACGAGATATGGCGGGTCGGTGAGGATGAAATCAATGGCGTTATCAGGGATACGGGCCATAACATCGATGCAGTTACCGAGGACAAAACGGGACATACCAAACTCCTTCTCTTACAGAGGGCACCGGGAGGGCACCCCTGTGGTGTCCGTTCCCCGCTGCCTGTGGGCTGTTCACCGCGTCCGGTAACGGGTCAGGCCGACCGTGGAATACCGCAGCCGTCGTCTTTCTGACGGCAAGGTTATGCCGCGAAAGCGGCTTGAAGGGCGTTCATCAGAAAAGGGCGACGGGCTGGCGTACACTGTCACCGACGCCAGCCGGGAGCGGTAAAAGCGCCCGTCCCGTGCCCGCCGGACGCGGGACACTGACCACAGGCAGCGTTTATGCCGCGCCGCGTCAGCCGGCGCAGTAAAAAGAGGAGCATGGCGACATCCTTTACCGGAAATAAATATCCTCCGGCATAGCCGGAGGTTTTTCAAATGCGCCTATAAGGCTCTCTTACCAGCCGCGCCCTAACAGGCGCACACGATCTGACATTTGCATCCAACTTCGTTACTTACGGCCCGTAAACGGGCTGCCCGGATAGGGAATCGATAACTGCTCTCCCATTTTATCCTCTTCAAGCTGGTGCTTTATGTAATCCTGTATCTTCGCCGTGTTCTTACCCACCGTATCGACGTAGTACCCTCTGCACCAGAACTCCCTGTTCCTGTATTTGAATTTCAAATCACCAAACTGCTCGTAAAGCATCAGACTGCTTTTCCCTTTCAGATATCCCATAAAGCCGGATACGCTCATTTTGGGCGGGATCTCCACAAGCATATGGATATGATCTGCACAGCATTCAGCTTCCAGAATCCGTACACTTTTCCACTCACACAGCTTTCTCAAAATACTGCCTATTGCTCTACGCTTCTCTCTGTAGAACACCTGTCTTCGGTATTTTGGCGCAAAAACTATGTGATATTTACAGTTCCATCGGGTGTGCGCTAAGCTCTTTTCGTTCCCCATTGGGACCCCCTTTTGATTTCTTGTTTGACACTTGCAGTTGCCAGACCGCAAGGTGTTTTAACAAATCAAAAGGGGTTTTAATAACTGGCTTAAAGCTGAAAGCTTTCCGGAACCCCCAGCCTAGCTGGGGGTTTTCTGTGCACAAAGAAACGGGCGGTTGCCCGCCCGTCTCCGTCATACTTCATCCACCGTAATGCGCCACCTTGTCGACTATCCACGCAGGTCCGGTGACTTCCGGCAGCTCATCATCATCTGTCGGGGAAGACCATTCCAGCTCCCCCCACAGCACATCAACAAGCTCTCCGCGCTCATACAACTGCCAGCCACAGAAATCACAGCCCTGTTCGGCATACCAGTGCTCCAGCGTGCAGCTGAAACGGCGGCTTAATTCTGCAATAACGTCGCTTTCCGGCTGACACCACGGCGTGTCGAAATCAACCTGAATGAAGTTGTCTCCCTGACTACTGATATTCAGGTCATACCCACAAGGCCACTTCACGCCATACCGTTCTGTATACCAGTGATATGCAGAAGGAACACCGTTCAGAACACCGCCGTTAAAGCCATTCACTTCAATATCCAGGCGGGTCGGCAAAACCGTCAGCAGGTCAAACGGCATGGTTTTTTCTGGCAGTACGTTGTCACACAGACGGTTCCACCACACCGATACATCCTCGTTACCCCAGATGTCACACCAGTCACCTCTTTTTGCGGTGAAATGCACAGTGATAGTTTCCCTGACATCATCCGGTAACTCTTCCCAGCGACGCTGTCCAGTACCGCTCTGCAGCCAGAGTTCATGCAGCATCAGGCAGTTTTGCTCATCCAGCAGTACACCGTTCTGCAGGTGTGTCAGCCAGCGGGTGAACGTGATATTTTCCGGTGATACAGCACCACGTCCGGCAGCCGTCACTCCGGGGCACTGCTCAGAGCGGATATTTTCAGTGATCTGCAGAAGTCCGGCACTTCCGGCCAGAAACAGCTGAATACCTTCATTTGTGGCGCGGCGATAAAGCGGTGTGACTGCACCGCTGGCCAGTCGTTTAATCTCAGCGATCTGTGCTGGTTCACCAGAAAAATACATACGATTCGAGCACCAGTTTGGCATGGGAATTCTCCTCTCACATGCGGCCTCCATCAGGCCGTGCCGCACCTGTAACCGGGCGAGCGCATACGAATGCAGGTGCGGCCCCGAAGCCGCAGCGCGTGGAGGAGGAACGACGAAACGTGACCGGGTGAGGAGGCCGGCGACAGCGACACACTTGCATCGGATGCAGCCCGGTTAACGTGCCGGCACGGCCTGGGTAACCAGGTATTTTGTCCACAGAACCGTGCACAAAATGCTGTGGATAAGCTGGACACAGCACTCCACAGCAGGCATACAGCCACACTCTCAGAGAATTGAGCATTTTTTAGTCAGAGCAATGACATTTGACTGTGTGCGGACTCAGTTATTAGAATGCTGTATATGCATACAGCAAAAGAAAAGGGAGATGAGAACATGATCCGCATTGAAATTCTTTTCGACCGCCAGAGCACAAAAAAACTCAAATCAGGCACACTTCAGGCGCTACAGAATGAAATCGAACAACGTCTGAAACCACACTACCCGGAAATCTGGCTGCATATGTGGGAATCCCCGTCCTTCAGAGTGAGGAGCTGTCAACCAGCACTCCATTGACTCAAATGACGGGAAACGCGGAAATCTAAAAATTAAGCCGCACACCCCGAGAAATTTTGCAGGTTTCACGGAGCGAGACTTTTTTAGATCAGGTTTTGCATCTTCACCCTAGCCGCTTTCAGACGGGCCTGTTCACCGTCATCCTGAGAGTGTTCTGGTGAAACTGTACTCTGAAGCCCTCCCAACGCCTTCAGTACCTCTTTTAAATCACCGGAGGAGGGTTTCCAGCCTGTTATCCTGGCAATCTGACTAATGACCTCATCCGCATTCAATTCTCTGGTGAATAGCGCGGTTAACACGGCGGGAATTCGCTCATCAAGCTGATGCATTATCAGGCCGGTTATCAAAGCCTGCCGATATAACTCCCCCCGTTTTTTCCGGGGAACAGTTTCGATTTCAGCCAGTGCAAGACAATCGGCAGAGTCCTCCGGGTGAAGGTAGAGTGAAAGTTTTTTCCTTTCTTCGCCTTCGTACATCGATTACTCCTCCGCTTTGAAGCGTGCAATAGCCTGGACCAGCGCTGTCTGAGGTTCATCCATAAGAACCACCTTTTCGCCAAGGTGGTTCCATGCCTTACGAACAGCATCAGCAATGAGTGCAGCCCCGCCACCGACAATATATACGCGGTTTACGTTTCGATACTGCAGCAAATCATCAACAACTAGCTCGCCCAGTTTATTTATCGCTGTATCAATGGTATCCAGCACCAGATTTAGTTTAGAGACCTCATTTACAACCTGCCCCACAAAATCCAGGTTATTCCTGTTTTTGATCAACTCGTCAGCAATCATTGGACTGGTATCACTGCTGGCCATTTTCAGTGCAGTGAGCGTGGCTTTCGTGACCATTGATACACCAATATCAGGATTACCATGTACAGCCGAAACATCCTCAAACTGGCCAACAATAACCCCGACATCCAGAGTTGTACCACCGAGATCGATAACCAATGATTTTTCGTACTGACCAACGTTGTCAGCAACTAGGCGAGTAAATACAGCCGGGAGTGATTCAGGCATCACTTCAACGCTTTTAATGGTAAAAGTTCCCCCTTTATTCAGGGTGACTTCTCGCATCAGGTTGCGAATTTTTCTCTCAATGTTAAGCGTATTTTTCTGGCAGTCGGCCGTGTAAAACTCGCTGATAGGTAACGTAACGGTGAGATCGATCTCCTGGGGTTCAATGCCACTGTTCAGTAATGCGTGGTGAACTGCCAACACATTTGTATCAGAGTACTGATACTCAATATGAGTCGTGCTGATCGCATCTTCGCTGACCGGGTCGTAGGTATATTTACGGCCATCAAGCAGATAGTTATAAGTACGACTGCTGCCTAAGCCCTCGACTTTCCAGTTATGGCGAAAAGAGTTCACTGATACCGCACTTTTCAGCGTCTTGCCTTCAAACCAGGCAAGTTTCACATTTGTAGAACCATCATCGCAAAAAATTCTCATACCATCTCCATTTATACTCAACTTGAGTATTCATCTTTACACAATAACTACTCACATTAAGTAAATACGCTCATAAACCACAGGTAAGTACTCAAGCTGCGTACTTCACTTGGGCAGTTAACTACTCAATTTGAGCATTATATCATTTATCTTGCAGCAATCTAGCATTTATCTAGCATAAATCTTGCTGCAAGATTGCACACAAAAAAAGAATGCAGCAAGATTGCTGCATCCCGGATTAATAGCCCTGTTTTTCCTTATATGCCTCAACTGCTTTTTCCAGAACTTCCACCAGTTTCAACCCCTCACGCTCTGCGATATCCCGGATCTCTTGGTCGAAAGCAGGTGTGACACGTGTTGCAAATGCCAGCGTCCTGTTTGTTTTTCTGGCAGAACGGCCATCGCGGCGGGTATATACCTCGGTCACTGTTTGCGTAACCACAGGCTCATGGTGCACTGGCGATGAGTCTGCCTGTTGTCTCTGAACATCAGTGGCAGCGACAGCCGGAGCTATCTCAGGCGCATTCAAGCTGGTAGCCACTTCGTCGGGGCCCGGGGGTACCCCCAACCCACTACGGGTTCTTTTAGTTCTAAGTTTTGACGCATCAGCCATTACTCTTCTCCAATCTTATCGATGAGTGCCTGGATAAGTTCATCAGCTCTCTCGTTTAAACCTTTATAACGTGTTTCTGTCACAGCGAGTCCTGAATTCATCGCTTTTCTGTATGCTGGCTTCTCAAAAAGGCATCCAGATAAAGTTTCATAACCTGCTTCACTGATATATGCACGAGCATCCAGCTCTTCCGCTTCGGTACCTACCCGGCTTAAAGCGAAGACCAGTTTTGAACGTGGTATACCTTCTTTTACCAACGCGTTGAAAACTTTAATTGCCGGGACAAGATCGTCAAGGGAGGCTCCCGTTGGCTGGACGATAAGGTCGGCGACCTTAGCAATTTCTGAAGTACCTTTACTTGCACGAGCAGGGCCATCAAGAATCAGAAGGTCAAAATCGCCGGCAGATTCTATCGCCTGCTTTGCTGTTGAAAACACTTCAACGGAAGCAACCGGTGACAAACCAGCTGACAGACGTCTACGATGCCACTCAGCACTCGTTGCCTGTTCCAAGTCGAGATCAGCTAATTTTGTTTTGATACCACAGGCGGATGCTTCACGCGCTAACGCTCTCGCTTTAGTGCTTTTGCCCACACCACCTTTCTGAGAAATAAAACCAACTATCCAGGCCATTTAGCCCCCTTTACTTGCTGCTATCTTGCAGCAAACATCAATATAAACCAGATTGAGGTTAGGTAGAGTAACTCTTCCAGAACAAGATAACAGCTTGCAGCAAGATTGCAACAATAAATAATCTTGCTACTTAGCAGAGTGCTGGAATTGACAGCCGAATACTTGTGTCACGTTAACAATAAAAGAAACCTCATTCAGAATCGCATCGACAGATGAAGCAAGATTGCCGCAAGATTGCAGATAGCATAACATAAACAGAGCGCTAGGCCGTATGTGTACAGCATGATAGCTGCAATCTATTTTATTGCTGCTATCATGCTGAAATATCATTATTAGAATCAGGCAGCCCTCGCCGCAGCCATGTAACTGTGCGTAGCGAGCGAACTGGCGAGGAAGCGTTCCGGCAGATGGCTCTTACGCTCGGCACAAGAAGAGTTTCCCATCCAGGCAAGTACTATGGGTTGTCAGCGCCAGAGATATAAGACTGTTCTGGCCTGAGAACGTGGCCTCTATGAGTTTGGTGCTCTATCTTCCATAGATGAATGCACCAGCTCCCCCTTGACTGAACCGCGAATACGGCTTTTTAACGCCTCTCAAGTTGTTTTATCAGCGCTACCGCATCGGCTTCCGGCATGGCGAACTGCACACGATGACGCGCCGCGACATCCAGCGCAAATACCTTCGTGTAGACCTCCGTTGAGCTGATGGACTTATGCCCCATCAGACTCTGCAGGACCTTCAGCGGTATACCGGCATACAGCATGTGCATCGCATAGGAATGGCGGAACGTATGTGGCGTGACCGGGACAGAGAACGTCACTCCATCAGCGGCAGCGGCGGCAACCGCTTCCCCAATCCAGGTCCTGACCGTTCTGTCCGTCACTTCCCAGATCCGTGCTTTCTCTGTCCTGCCTGTTCGTTTATTACGCCGTTCCATGGGGATTTTCAGTGTGGCCACCATCGTCTGCAGCTGGCTGACGTACCAGGCGTCGGAGAGCGGAACCAGCCGGTGAGTCTGCTGACCGGCGGGCATTCTTCCTGCCGTCCTGGCGGCTTTTTCTGTCCGCTGCTTCAGAGTGGCCAGCTGCACAAACGGATACGGAGGCGTGAGCGAAAAATCCCCCCGCGTCAGCGCCAGTGCTTCATTAATGCGCGCACCGGTGTTCCACAGTGTGGCCAGCAGCATCTTGCGGCGCAGATCCGGCACGTAATGGAGCAGGGCGCTCACTTCAGGGGCCAGCAGGTATTTTGGCAGTTCATCATGAACCATCGACATCTGGCGGAGTGCCAGCGCTGCCGGATAATCGATGGCAACAGGAAGCTGAGCGGCATCCCGGGCATGGTGGATCGGTGCCGGCAGGTACTGCATATCAGTGTTCACTCCACGGGGAAACGTCGGGCAGGTTTTCCACAACACGGTACTTTCCCGGATAACGGAGCTGGTTACCGCCACGCGTCCAGACGGTGACAACAAAACCCCCTCCCTGGTTGTTTTCGGGGAGCAGGCGATCGCACTGCTCACTCAGCATGTGGATCACAAACAGCGCATCGCTGCCGTCTTCAAATACCAGTTCCAGCGCATCGCGGCCATGCAGTGCTCCCTTACTGATGATGACGTACTCAGCCCCCCGCATCTCCCTGAGTAAATGTTTTGCCGCATCCGGGACAAGCAGCCTGGCTGCGCCGGCATTCCAGCTGAGGTAGACATATCCGGCCTGCGCCTGTACAGACTGCCAGTAATCCGTTCCGGCGACAGCCTGACCTTCATTCTCAATAAAAAACATGGGTGACTCCTTTTTTCTTTTCCGGGCAGGGACGGTCATGCGATAACGTCATCCATCATCACTGCCCTTACCGTCACGCCGTCTGATAATATCATGCAGTTATCATCATCACCATGATAACAAGCATCCATATAACCACGCCGTTAAATTACCGGAGAGCCGTTTCCGTCAGATCCGACTTTCCGGAATATCACAACTTTCCGGAAGTGTACCACGCTGAGGAAATAATCATATCGCTGTTTTCCGCCCCTGCGCGGCGCATCAAAGGTCAGGGAAATAACACAACATATAGTGTCATTAGCAGCTGAACGAAATACCACATGTTGTGCTGACGGGATGTAACGCTGTGCGGAGGGAGAGGAAGATCCGTAACCACCAGAAACCGGATCTGCGCAGCGGGGAACGGGCATGCAATATGATAATCAAGCAATTCACATAAAATCATATCAGATATGATTTTCATCATTAAAAATGAAACAATATCTGATATTGTTAGAAATCAAGAGCACACAAATCATATATGATATGATTTTTACCTATCAGAACATTATCAGATGGAGCGTGCAGGATGGATCAGGAAATGACGTTTTCACTCAGCTATGAACAACTGACCCGGTTTGCGGAACGACGCATCCGGGAATGCAATCTGGACAGCCAGGGCGCGATTTATCTCTGCGAGTCAGCCAAAGCCGGAGCCGTGCTGATCTTCTGGCATGAACTGGCCATAAATGGCTATGCCTCAATGAATGCCATAAAGAGACAGGAGCTCATTGACGCCGACTTTCAGCGCCTCAGAAACCTCATCTGGCCGGAGGATGACAGGTAATGACCCAGAGCCGCCGACCGTCTCCACTGCAGCGGAGAGTGCTGATTGTGCTGGCTGCGCTTGATGAAAAACGACCGGGCCCCGTGCTGACGCGGGACCTGGAACGGGTGCTGGAGCGAAGCGGGGAAGCCCCGGTCTACGGGCCAAACCTGCGCGCCTCCTGCCGTCGTCTGGAGGATGCCGGCTGGCTGCGTACCCTGCGCGCTCCAAACCTGCAGCTGGCAGTAGAGCTGACGGACGCCGGCCGGGCCGTGGCACAGCCTCTGCTGCTGGCAGAACAGGACCGCCTCCGGGCAGAACAGCGTGCGGCAGAAGTCGTCGTACTGCCGCTGGTCCCGGCAGCAGGTCTGCCCGCAGACGGCACTTCTGCCACTGATCTGGCGGTGGAGCTGAACGGCATGACGTATCAGGCCTGCCGTGGGGATTTTGTGGTGCGTCTCGACGGCAGCACCTGTCTGCAGTTATGGAATAAAGAAGGCAGGGTGGTACGCCTGGAGGGCGATCCGCTGGAAGTAGCTCAGTGGCTGCAGGCCTGTCACGATGCAGGAATAGAAGTTCGTGTACAGGTAAATGAAAGCGTCACCCCATAAAAACATGCCGGCACGGTTTACACGTCATCCCATGGTGGCAGCCGGTTAACTTTTCTCCGCCACTAGTGGATTGCATGGAGGCAGAGATTGCGGAAATACAGGAGAGTACACTGAAAGAAAAACAAATGCCCCCCCCTCCAGCCCTGCGAGGCCATGCGACCTGTCAGCGATGAGAATGCCGCTGTGCGCAGTCGAAGTGCTCCCGAGGAGAGTTTAGCGATCACCGTACTGACATGGGACATAGAACGATTGCTGGAGCGAAGCGGGGAAGCTTCCCGTAACAACAGACAATGTTACGGGAAAAGTTACAGAACTGAGCCACAAAATATCTCAGTACCTGAGATGCATAAAAACACCGTACATATGTTTCTCAAAAGGGGGATGATCGTTATCCAGCCATTTCGGTGGATCGGTATGCAGAACACCAATCTGCTTCATGCCGGTATGCTGCCTGGATTTTCTCGCGCAGTAATCACTGTCTTCATATCCCATCGTTTCGATGACCACTCTGGCCGTCTTTCCGTCAGGAGCCCTTGCTGTGACAATGAAATCCGGCAGTACATATTTCTTTTCACCATTAACATAAACTTCTGTATCAAACAGGGGTCTTTCCAGACTTAATTCCGGCGTACCTGGCTTTCTTTTAAGCCAGCTGGCCACATTCAGAAGAGCAGTGAGCGTGTTTCGTTCCAGTTTGCTGTCCACAGGAACCGGACATGTCAGTTGATAAAGAGCATGAGCATACCCTTCACTGCAGATGATTCTGCCATCGGCACTCCGGCAAAAAGCAAGAATAACCCAGTAAGGGGGACGTATTCCGCCCTGCGCTTCACCATTAATACTGATCCCCCGCACAGGTCTGATGACCTGAATATTACCGTTCGCCCAGTGAATTTCCACAGCATCACGACAGATGTGCTGCGCCATAAAAATCTGAAAGAACATATGTTTTCTTCTGGCAGGCCAGTGTCGTTCTGAATTCTCCAGCGTTTCCATTAACCGCTCCTGAGACCTTTCAGACATTCCTGGCCGGAAATGGATAATTTCAGATAAGGATCTTCCCCGAATATACTCCTGCTGTAGTGTAACCTGCCGTATGGCATCAAGACACTCACGATAATTAGTCCGGATACGGGGATTAGCCAGGGAATCCAGTTTATTCAGCCCTGCATCTTCAATAAGCGACAGGAGTAAACGGCCAAGGCGCGGACGTTTCTTGCGAACGGAGGAGCGCTCACCATTATGGTAAGCAGAGCGGGTCTGCAGTCTGATAACAGAATTACTGTCATCAGGTGGTAAAAAGTTTCTGTAATTTATACGGGTGCTAACGGGATGCCGGCTTGCTCCGAAGGATGTTTCCTCTTCATTTCCTGATAACTGACGATACATGGGGCATTCAGGTGCATGCTCATGATTAAAACTGGACAGATAAAGAGTACCCGTATTGTTTTTAAGAGCAGCAAAATTCATGGCCGGCGAATCTCCCGGAATACAGTCACACTGTAACCATGCATCATACTCACGCATTTCCCGGAGAAGATCATTGGCCAGGTTATGTTGTGCCATGGTTGCTGGCTTTTTCAGTCCACAGACCGTCTTTACTGCAGTCTCTTCCTCACTGCTAAGCTCCCGAATCACTTTGCCCCGGGGATTCTTCTTTACAAGTATCATTGGCATAATGAAAGCACTCCTTATGTACATGCTTAAACAGTAAGTAAAATATACAAAGAACACACCATGAAACAAAGGCAGAGATGAACTGTGCGCCCCGATATCTTCTTCTGACATCCTTTCAAATGAATTTTTTTATTTATATCATGACAACATTAACGTTAGAGAATATATCAACCATGTTTCGGTCAGGGTTCAGTCGAATATCAATTCGACTGTCACGCCATAACTGTTACCGCCTCGAGTATAAATATTCAGAGAACGGACTTATTAACCATGAAAAATCACCTGACGGAAAATTTACTAATTTATGGATTGTGATATTATTAAAGATTAAAACCAGCCAGCCGAGGTATTTATGGAAAAAAATCAGGAAGAAAGGAAAATCCCCGTCATTGTAGTGAAAAAACGTCGTACCTTTTCGTTACCTTCCTTATCCGAAAAAACAGATATTATCGAATCTGCATTTACTGAACAGGCAGCAGAATCAGCCCCCGTCGGAATAAATTCATCTGCCGTCGAAACACATATCCCCGAAGCACCAGCCAGGAAGAAGAAAAAGAAAAAACGCCGTTTCCCACGTCCCTCCCACTGGACCAGAGAGTATACTCACGAGTGCGTGGAAAAAATAAAGATCCTGTTTCCTCATCTTCGTGCTGAAGGTGGTGGATTTATTCCCCTGAAAATTGGCATAAACAATGATATTTCAGCATTTCTGGCAGAACACCCGGAGACAGAACTGACCATGGACGAATGGCTCTGTGCAGTGTCCTGCATCACATCCCGCCGCGTATATCTGCAGCGGACAGCTGTCGCCGGCGTCCCACGTTATGGCCTGGATGGTCACCCCAAAGGGCAGGTCTCAGACTCTGAAGCACAGAGTGCCGGTCGCAGACTGGCGACATTAGAACAAAAGTGGCTCAGGATGCAGGCACAGCAGGAGAATATTTCTGGGCAATAAACACTCCTGATAACAGGTGGACATTACGTATCAGAAAAAATGGGAAGAGAATGTTATGTGTGATTCAGAAGCGGAGAAGATTTTATTCATCCTGAATAAACATGAACGGGCATACAGATGCCAGTACCCCGTATATATTTTTTTAGCTATAGTATTATGGATTTTACCTATTCTCCTGATTATATACCTGCATTTCTGTATAGGAATCGGTTTCTGTATTGCATGGACAGCATACTACTTTCTTTCGCTTTTCGAGTATTTTGTAAAATACTTCTTTCCTCTCGATCGTGAAGATTTGCTTAACCTGATGGTTCTCGCCAAAGATTCTCCTGATGCGAAACAGGAGCTTCTTGAGCGTCTTTTGTCCGGAAAAAGAATGACCGGGCGGGATGAAATGGATATCAAGCGCATTCTAAAAACAAAGGAAGCACTTGATAACATCAGGAATTTTATTGATAAACAGCAGTTAACGAATAGTGATACTCCGAAGAAAAGCACGGTCCCAAATGAAGATAAAAAAGGCATAAGATGATGATCACAGGAAATGGAATAAACACTGTAACTGTCAATGGAAAAGTGAAACACATCACAGAACTGGATGATATAACACTTTGTTTAGAGTGGACAAAACTACGAGAGGAAAACAATCGTCTTTATGAAATTAATAACCAGGCAAACAGAGGATGGCGTGGTTTCATCCTAAGATTGATAGGGGTTAACCTGCCAGATAAAAGGACTGAGTTTACACAACGTCTCTTATTGACGCGCAAAATTTCGGGTTCGGTCATGAAAAAGTAACATATTCTATGCTGGAACAGACCAATTTTGCATTCGCCGTCCAGGAGTTTGAGGGGAAAGTAGTCAGTGTTTACGCTCAGTCAGGGAAAGTGTGCAATGATAAACAACACGAAAGGAATCGTAGTACATGGGCACCGCGATTCAATATTCAAGGAAAACACAATACAGCAATGTACTTGTACTGTTTCTATTATTCTGGCGATTTCAATAAAGGCACTTGCTCGCGCTCTGTCATTTTCTGAAACTCTTCATGCTGCATTTCGATTTTCCTTCTAAGATCATAACTCGCATACCTGTTCTTTTTATGTATATCTATATCTATTTTTGTGACGAGTTCAAACCACAATGTTCGCACTCCCCAGGCAGCGTTATGAAACATTTCCGCAACGGCTATAGAGTCTGTATTAACTGCTTCGGTCATGTAGTCGCTAATACGTTCAGCGGTAATTTTCGTTATTTCATCGTAATTCATTTTATCTCCTACAAGATTATTTAATTGAATGAAAAATATCTGGCCTGATAATAATGTTCCAGAATTAATATCTGCAGGCTATGTTAAGTTGTCCCCACACACAATCTACCTGTTTTCTCGTGTGTGCCACAGGCGCAATACATAAATAGTCTGGCCATAAAGTTCGTAACGGATTTCGTACTCGCCAGCAAAAATCCGTCTGACCTCCCTGGGTTCAAACTGAAACAACTGTTCTCCCATACGTGGATGAGTTAACAGAATGACCGGTGCCTGTGTCAGGGATTGCACCGTTCTGGCGGCCGCAGGTTTACTGGCCAGCACCAGAAAATCATATAACCGCGCCAAATCAGAAAGCGCCTTACTGGTCCACTTCAGTTCCATCAGCGTGGCACCGGTAACGGATTGTCAGTACTGAGGCTGTCCGCCCAGGCCTGTACAGCCTGATGGTCGATAACCTGTCCGGATGTCACATCGTCCAGGGCTTCCAGCGTCAGGCGATTACGCTCCTCCTCCTGGGCAAGCCATGCAGAAAGCGCCTGTTTGATAACCCAGCCCCGGGAGCGTTCCAGCCTGGCGGCCATCTGGTCGACTTTATCAGCCATAGGTAATGGCACATGCGCGGTAATGACTTTTGTTGCCTGTGCGGTATTGTTTTTCATTTGCATATCCGATTAGTTGTTAATCATATTTAATCATAGTGATTACTTTCAGACGAAACAAGGCAAATAATGCGCGTCAGCGCATGTAAGGCGGCATACGGTGGTTACATGTAGCACAGGTGTGAAACCGCCGAAGCCCGGCGTAAGCCGGTACTGATTGATAGATTTCACCTTACCCATCCCCAGCCCTGCTAAGCCATACCCGTTTTCAGCCATGATAGAGCTTCTGTGCGCGGTCGGAGTGGTCCCGACGAGGGTTTACCCGAAGTCGGGGCGTATCTCCGCGTTAGCGGGCCGAGAGGGCCGCTTACGAGCGTGTATTCAATACGTCCAGCTAGGAGACTGACAGCGACGATGTTATTTAGTTACAACATTCATAATTAAAAGTGATGTTGTTCCCGCCCTTCGGGCGGGGACGGCCTCGCTTTTCAGTTATGAGGGAGGGGCTTTGTGGTTTCAGTTCTGCGCGGAACCGGGGTTTTTCGGGATTTATGTTTGCATGTTGTAACTAAATCGGCTCCGGTTGGGGCCCGCCGCTTGCGGTGGGAGGTGCATATCTGTCTGTCCATAGGACAGGCAGTGAATAGGTTTTCTTTTTAAATGAATATAGTTAGGTAGTTTAAAGGAGATATAAACAGGTGTTTAAAAGATACATTGCACCCTGTAAGGCTGACGGCTGGCGCTTTATGACATGAACGGTTGTAACCTTATGAGGGAGTCCCTTGCAGTTAAATGTGGATAAGCAAAATTACCCGTCTGTGAGGTGTGTTTTGTATCAAAAACAGGGGGAACCGGATGCACCAGAAGGTGAATAGCGAGGTCGTTTTTGTATGATGTGCTGCTTTTTTGTTCGCTGGCAGGCTTCAGGTGTGCGGATGCCTCCGACGCGGGCCGGATTATTCAGAGGAGGTCACTTTCAGGGGGAAGCTGTGGCCAGCCGGCTGTAATTGCGGTTACGTGACAGAATCATGCGCTCCTTCACACGACGCTCCACTTCACGTTTTACCGCCTCACGACTAGCAGTGAAGCGCCCTTCCGCGATTTCGCGCGTCAGCTGCCGTTTCACCAGGGTGACAATATCCTGACGTTCCCTGTCTGCATCACGACGCGCACGGGCACGCTTTATTCCACGGGACTTAAGCTCTGTCTGGTAACTGCGGAAACGCTCACGCACAAAACGCCAGGCTTTCGCTATCAGTTCATCCATACCCAGTGCATCCAGTCCCTGCTTCTTGCGCTGTCTGTTTTCCCATTCCACACGACTGCGGCGCGCGGCGGCCACCGCCTCCTCTGATACATCGAGGGCAGCAAACAGTGCAGATGTGAACGTGATATCGGTCGGAATGTAGCACCCGATAAGCGGGTCATATTCCGTCTGGTAGGTAATCAACCCCAGCTCTGACAGGAACGTCAGGGCCCGGGTGGCCCGGGTGATGGAGAGTTTTCCTGCACCGGACTCTGTCGCCAGTCCGCACTCAATGGCCAGTGTGGTGATGGAACACTGGACGCGGTTGGCCAGCGGGTCATAGTGGAAACACAGCCCCTGCAGCAGCGCATCAATAGCCCGTCGACGCAGCACCGGTGGCATGCGTCGACGCAGACCACGCGAACGGGCATGCGCCACATGAATAGCGAAATCAAAACGGGAGGTGAAGCCCATGGCCTTTTCCATCAGTTTTTCGCAAAACTTCAGCGTTCCGGCACCTTCACGGGGTGTAAACACCGGATTCGGGTTCTTTACCTGGCGGTAATACGTTTGTTGAAGATCAGTCACGCCATCCTGCACTTACAATGCGCAGAAGGAGTGAGCACAGAAAGAAGTCTTGAACTTTTCCGGGCATATAACTATACTCCCCGCATAGCTGAATTGTTGGCTATGCGTTTTTTAGATGGCCCCGGTAATCTTTCTGTACTCGCCAAAGTTAAAGAAGATTATCGGGGTTTTCGCTTTTCTGGCTCCTGTACATCCACATCAGAACCAGTTCCCTGCCACCTTATGGTGTGGCCAGCCATAAAATTCCTTAAACGATAGTAATCTAGCACTGACAGGAAAAACTAGCAAGAATGTGATCCCATCACATCACATCATATTCCGGTAACAGGCCTCTTTCTCGATAAGTCTTTCTATCAACTCTGCCTGAGTTACCCCTTCCTCTGCGCACAGACTGGTAAGGTAGTTTTTCAGTTCTGGTCTGACGAAAACTTTGATCTCTTTACATACAGCTCGTTTGCGCACAGAAGCTGCTCTCTGTCGTTCTGCTTCACTCAAAGGTTTACCCTTTCTGTATGCTCGTTTTGCGCCAGATGAGGAAGTCACTACATTTTCTGTCTGCGACATCTCGCCTCCTCAATTCTCAAACAGGGATCGTTTCGCAGAGGATACTACAGTTTTTTTTAATCAGCGACTTGAAAGTTGTGACGATGATCTGTGTTGGCGCACAAATCATGTCTGATTACGACCGTTTAATGTGATTTTGATGATGAAATGACTGAAAAACAGGAAATGCCTGAACTTGTGTGCCGGCTCCGGGCGGGACCGGCTGTTTCTGGTATATCGGGTGTCTGCCCCTGAAATACCTCACACTTCCGGAAAGCGGGGACTTCCGTCCCCGCCCGGCAGCTTACTTCCGTGCTTCGTAGGCCAGAGTTACCTACACCACTGTATTTCCCCTGTGAATATTCAATTCACATAACCGTTCCCTGAATATCAGTGAAAAACACAACACCGCGGCGCACACGGCGAGCAACCCGATAAGGGCATATTTCGTCATAAACTTTGACCTCTCTGCAAGAACTGTCTCTTATACACAAGTCCCCCCCGGGGATTTGTGATGTCTGTCAGTCTGCTTTAGGGGGGCTCTTTCCATCCGGTACTTTCCTTCCTCCCCGGTAGCCATTTTTTGAACGTTTTCTTCACCCGTTGATCTTCTCTTATATTTCATTTTATTCGGCTCTGTTATGGTACTTTCTGATTGTTATTCATTGGCTAACGAGCAGTTTGGACATGCCCGTCTCGGCGATCAGCATCGTACACGACGCCTTGTGTCACTGGCCTCTTCTCTCGCTCAGCATGCAGGTCTTTCTATTGTGAAATCATCCCAGTCCACTGCTCAGGTTGAAGGTGCGTACCGCCTGATACGTAACCCGTCTGTGTCCCCGCAAGCCATTGCCGAAGCCGGATTTACCGCCACTGTAAGGGCATGTGAGGCTCATCCGCTGCTCCTCGCACTGGAAGACACCACCACCATTAACTTCAGCCACAGTACGGCATCTGATGACCTGGGGAATACCACCACTAACCCGAAGACGCGCGGGCTGCTGGCTCACTCTGTCCTGATGTACGCCCCCGACAGCGCCCTGCCAGTCGGTCTTATCGAACAGCAGCGCTGGAGTCGGGTCACGGACACCTACGGTGTTAAGCACCAGCGAAAAGAACGTCCCTATGAAGAAAAAGAAAGTTACCACTGGCAGCAGGCTTCGGAGCGTATGGCCGAACGCGACGTATCGTCAGCCATTACGAGCGACGCTGGCTGATAGAGGAATACCACAAGGCGTGGAAAAGTGGTGGTACATGGTAAGCGTAAACTGACCGCCGTATGTAGCCATCAGACGAGAATTGGTAACTTAGACGCCCATCTGATATAGACGGACATCTAAGTATGGAATTACAGGACTGGCGAAAAGAACCTCGTAAAAACTATTCGAATGAATTCAAACTTCGTATGGTGGAACTGGCATCACAACCTGGAGCTTGTGTTGCACAGATTGCACGTGAAAATGGCGTCAATGATAATGTTATTTTCAAATGGCTCAGGCTCTGGCAGAACGAAGGGCGTGTTTCGCGGCGTCTTCCGGTAACGACCTCTTCTGACACTGGCGTTGAATTATTACCTGTAGAAATAACGCCGGATGAGCAGAAAGAACCTGTGGTGGCCATTGCGCCGTCTTTATCCACTTCCACTCAGACCAGAGTCAGTGCCAGTTCCTGCAAGGTGGAATTCCATCACGGTAACATGACGCTGGAAAATCCATCGCCAGAGCTGCTCACAGTGTTGATCCGTGAACTGACCGGGAGGGGAAGATGATCTCACTCCCATCAGGTACCCATATCTGGCTCGTTGCCGGCGTTACCGATATGCGTAAATCCTTCAACGGACTGGGAGAACAGGTACAACATGTGCTGAATGATAATCCCTTCTCCGGTCACCTGTTTATCTTCCGTGGCCGACGGGGTGACACCGTCAAAATTCTTTGGGCTGATGCTGATGGTCTGTGCCTGTTCACCAAACGCCTGGAGGAAGGCCAGTTTATCTGGCCTGCGGTACGTGACGGCAAGGTATCCATTACCCGCTCGCAACTGGCAATGCTCCTCGATAAGCTGGACTGGCGTCAGCCAAAAACATCCAGCCGTAACTCACTGACAATGTTGTAAAAAACTCCTGACCGCATTATAAAAACGGTCATGAGTCAGAAATACCTCATTCGCATCGCAGAGCTGGAAAGGTTGCTCTCTGAGCAGGCTGAAGCCCTCCGTCAGAAAGACCAGCAACTGAGTCTGGTTGAAGAGACGGAAGCCTTCCTGCGCTCTGCACTGACACGTGCCGAAGAAAAGATCGAAGAAGATGAACGGGAAATAGAACATCTGCGGGCTCAGATAGAAAAACTGCGCCGGATGCTGTTCGGTACCCGTTCTGAAAAACTGCGTCGTGAAGTTGAACTGGCTGAGGCTCTGCTGAAACAACGTGAACAGGACAGCGATCGTTACAGTGGGCGGGAAGACGATCCTCAGGTTCCCCGCCAGTTGCGACAGTCGCGCCATCGTCGTCCGTTACCGGCACACCTTCCCCGTGAAATACACCGCCTGGAGCCAGAAGAAAGCTGTTGCCCGGAGTGTGGCGGTGAGCTGGATTATCTGGGGGAAGTCAGCGCTGAACAGCTGGAACTGGTTAGCAGTGCCCTGAAAGTGATCCGCACAGAACGGGTAAAAAAAGCCTGTACAAAATGTGACTGTATTGTTGAAGCACCGGCGCCGTCCCGCCCGATAGAGCGTGGTATCGCGGGCCCCGGATTACTTGCCCGCGTGTTAACGGGAAAATACTGCGAACATCTGCCACTGTATCGTCAGAGTGAAATCTTTGCCCGCCAGGGTGTCGAACTGAGCCGGGCCTTACTCTCCAACTGGGTTGACGCGTGCTGCCAGTTAATGACACCGGTGAATGATGCCCTGTACCGTTATGTAATGAACACCCGCAAGGTTCACACTGATGACACACCGGTAAAGGTACTGGCACCGGGTCAGAAAAAGGCGAAAACAGGGCGTATCTGGACGGTAAGCGTCAACGGAGCACCGTATTGACGCTTATTTATTGGTGAGTACTACGTTCCATGGCAGGAGTTCATCAACTCGGTTGGAAGGCCATTCCGGCAGTACGCTCAGGATATGGCGCAGATACGCTTCCGGATCGATACCGTTCAGACGGCAGGTGCCGATCAGCCCGTACAACAGTGCTCCACGCTCGCCGCCGTGATCGCTGCCAAAGAACATAAAGTTTTTCTTTCCGAGACAGACTGCACGAAGCGCTCTTTCCGCAGCATTATTATCCGCCTCCGCCAGACCGTCATCACTGTAATAACAGAGGGCATCCCACTGATTCAGTACATAGCTGAACGCTTCGCCCAGTCTGGATTTTTTCGACAGCGTACCATTCTTCTCCACCATCCATTCATGCAGCGACGTCAGTAACACTTTGCTTCGCTGCTGCCTGACGGCAAGACGCTCTGACTCCGGTAATCCCCGTATTTCATCCTCGATGGCGTACAGTTCACTGATTCGCTTCAGGGCTTCTTCTGCCGTCGCACTTTTGCTGCTGATGTATACATCGTGGATTTTTCGCCGGGCATGGGCCCAGCACGCAACTTCTGTCAGTGCACCACCTTCACGTTCTGCACTGAACAACCTGTCGTAACCTGTGAACGCATCCGCCTGCAGGATACCCCGGAAGGGGCGGAGGTGTTGCTCCGGGTGTTTCCCCTGCCGGTTCGGCGAGTACGCGAACCAGACCGCTGGAGGAGATGACGAACCCACATTGCGATCATCCCGGACATACGTCCAGAGTAAGCGTCGTCTCAGCACCGTCTGGCAGATCCTGAAATTCCTGAAAGAATAGTGGACACCAAATATGGTGGACGCTATCCATGAAATCATTAACCGCAGTGCGTAAAAAA
>NZ_JBJQJE010000033.1:0-31111 GCF_046487585.1 Escherichia sp. WS1265 | reverse complement strand
GCCGGGCGACAACATCAAAATGGTTGTTACCCTGATCCACCCGATCGCGATGGACGACGGTCTGCGTTTCGCAATCCGTGAAGGCGGCCGTACCGTTGGCGCGGGCGTTGTAGCAAAAGTTCTGAGCTAATTGCCGATAACATTTGACGCAATGCGCACTAAAAGGGCATCATTTGATGCCCTTTTTGCACGCTTTCGTACCAGAACCTGGCTCATCAGTGATTTTCTTTGTCATAATCATTGCTGAGACAGGCTCTGTTGAGGGCGTATAATCCGAAAAGCTAATACGCGTTTCGATTTGGTTTGCCTCGCGATCGCGGGGTGAAAATGTTTGTAGAATACTTCTGACAGGTTGGTTTATGAGTGCGAATACCGAAGCTCAAGGAAGCGGGCGCGGCCTGGAAGCGATGAAGTGGGTCGTTGTGGTGGCATTGCTCCTGGTAGCGATTGTCGGCAACTACCTTTATCGCGACATTATGCTGCCGCTGCGTGCGCTGGCCGTAGTAATTCTGATTGCTGCAGCGGGTGGTGTCGCGCTGTTAACGACAAAAGGTAAAGCTACCGTTGCTTTTGCCCGTGAAGCGCGTACCGAAGTCCGTAAGGTCATTTGGCCGACTCGCCAGGAAACATTGCACACCACGCTGATTGTGGCTGCGGTTACCGCAGTAATGTCACTGATCCTGTGGGGACTGGATGGTATTCTGGTTCGCCTGGTATCCTTTATCACTGGCCTGAGGTTCTGAGATGTCTGAAGCTCCTAAAAAGCGCTGGTACGTCGTTCAGGCGTTTTCCGGTTTTGAAGGCCGCGTAGCAACGTCGCTGCGTGAGCATATCAAATTACACAACATGGAAGATTTGTTTGGTGAAGTCATGGTACCAACCGAAGAAGTGGTTGAAATCCGTGGCGGTCAGCGTCGCAAAAGCGAACGTAAATTCTTCCCTGGCTACGTCCTCGTTCAGATGGTGATGAACGACGCGAGCTGGCACCTGGTGCGCAGCGTACCGCGTGTGATGGGCTTCATCGGCGGTACTTCCGATCGTCCTGCACCAATCAGCGATAAAGAAGTCGATGCGATTATGAACCGCCTGCAGCAGGTTGGTGATAAGCCGCGTCCGAAAACGCTGTTTGAACCGGGTGAAATGGTCCGTGTTAATGATGGTCCGTTCGCTGACTTCAACGGTGTTGTTGAAGAAGTGGATTACGAGAAATCTCGTCTGAAAGTGTCTGTTTCTATCTTCGGTCGTGCGACCCCGGTAGAGCTGGACTTCAGCCAGGTTGAAAAAGCCTAACCCAGCGATCAAAAAAGCGGCGATTTAATCGTTGCACAAGGCGCGAGATTGGAATACAATTTCGCGCCTTTTGTTTTTATGGGCCTTGCCCGTAAAACGATTTTTTATATCACGGGGAGCCTCTCAGAGGCGTTATTACCCAACTTGAGGAATTTATAATGGCTAAGAAAGTACAAGCCTATGTCAAGCTGCAGGTTGCAGCTGGTATGGCTAACCCGAGTCCGCCAGTAGGTCCGGCTCTGGGTCAGCAGGGCGTAAACATCATGGAATTCTGCAAAGCGTTCAACGCAAAAACTGATTCCATCGAAAAAGGTCTGCCGATTCCGGTAGTAATCACCGTTTACGCTGACCGTTCTTTCACTTTCGTTACCAAGACTCCGCCAGCAGCAGTTCTGCTGAAAAAAGCGGCTGGTATCAAGTCTGGTTCCGGTAAGCCGAACAAAGACAAAGTGGGTAAAATTTCCCGCGCTCAGCTGCAGGAAATCGCGCAGACCAAAGCTGCCGACATGACTGGTGCCGACATTGAAGCGATGACTCGCTCCATCGAAGGTACTGCACGTTCCATGGGCCTGGTAGTGGAGGACTAAGAAATGGCTAAACTGACCAAGCGCATGCGTGTTATCCGCGAGAAAGTTGATGCAACCAAACAGTACGACATCAACGAAGCTATCGCTCTGCTGAAAGAACTGGCGACTGCTAAATTCGTAGAAAGCGTGGACGTAGCTGTTAACCTCGGCATCGACGCTCGTAAATCTGACCAGAACGTACGTGGTGCAACTGTACTGCCGCACGGTACTGGCCGTTCCGTTCGCGTAGCCGTATTTACCCAGGGTGCAAACGCTGAAGCTGCTAAAGCTGCAGGTGCTGAACTGGTAGGTATGGAAGATCTGGCCGACCAGATCAAGAAAGGCGAAATGAACTTTGACGTTGTTATTGCTTCTCCGGATGCAATGCGCGTTGTTGGCCAGCTGGGCCAGGTTCTGGGTCCGCGCGGCCTGATGCCAAACCCGAAAGTGGGTACTGTAACGCCGAACGTTGCTGAAGCGGTTAAAAACGCTAAAGCTGGCCAGGTTCGTTACCGTAACGACAAAAACGGCATCATCCACACCACCATCGGTAAAGTGGACTTTGACGCTGACAAACTGAAAGAAAACCTGGAAGCTCTGCTGGTTGCGCTGAAAAAAGCAAAACCGACTCAGGCGAAAGGCGTGTACATCAAGAAAGTTAGCATCTCCACCACCATGGGTGCAGGTGTTGCAGTTGACCAGGCTGGCCTGAGCGCTTCTGTAAACTAATGCCTTTACGTGGGCGGTGATTTTGTCTACAATCTTACCCCCACGTATAATGCTTGATGCAGACGTATATCCGAGATATTCGGGTTGTGGCAAGGCGGCAACTGAGTGAGTCGCCAGGAGCATAGCTAACTATGTGACTGGTGCGAATGAAGGAAGCCAACCCGCCACAAGCTGAATAGCGACGGATAGAAAAGATTTGTTCGTTGGAGCCTGGCCTATCCAGGCCTCCGTCGAAGACCGCAGGAGTTTCGCAAGAAACTTAATCCCCTGCGTAGACGGTGACAGAACGCTAAGATTATTCTTTTATATTCTGGCTTGTTTCTGCTCACCGTAATTAAGACGCTCTCTCCGTTTGGAGGAGTGAAGTGAGTTCCAGAGATTTTCTCTGGCAAACAACCAGGAGCAAAGCTAATGGCTTTAAATCTTCAAGACAAACAAGCGATTGTTGCTGAAGTCAGCGAAGTAGCCAAAGGCGCGCTGTCTGCAGTAGTTGCGGATTCCCGTGGCGTAACTGTAGATAAAATGACTGAACTGCGTAAAGCAGGTCGCGAAGCTGGCGTATACATGCGTGTTGTTCGTAACACCCTGCTGCGCCGTGCTGTTGAAGGTACTCCGTTCGAGTGCCTGAAAGACGCGTTTGTTGGTCCGACCCTGATTGCATACTCTATGGAACACCCGGGCGCTGCTGCTCGTCTGTTCAAAGAGTTCGCGAAAGCGAATGCAAAATTTGAGGTCAAAGCCGCTGCCTTTGAAGGTGAGCTGATCCCGGCGTCTCAGATCGACCGCCTGGCAACTCTGCCGACCTACGAAGAAGCAATTGCACGCCTGATGGCAACCATGAAAGAAGCTTCGGCTGGCAAACTGGTTCGTACTCTGGCTGCTGTACGCGATGCGAAAGAAGCTGCTTAATCGCAGTTATCTTTTTAACGCATTCGCTTACGTATAAACTTATTCTGATATTCAGGAACAATTTAAATGTCTATCACTAAAGATCAAATCATTGAAGCAGTTGCAGCTATGTCTGTAATGGACGTTGTAGAACTGATCTCTGCAATGGAAGAAAAATTCGGTGTTTCCGCTGCTGCTGCTGTAGCTGTAGCTGCTGGCCCGGTTGAAGCTGCTGAAGAAAAAACTGAATTCGACGTAATTCTGAAAGCTGCTGGCGCTAACAAAGTTGCTGTTATCAAAGCAGTACGTGGCGCAACTGGCCTGGGTCTGAAAGAAGCTAAAGACCTGGTAGAATCTGCACCGGCTGCTCTGAAAGAAGGCGTGAGCAAAGACGACGCAGAAGCACTGAAAAAAGCTCTGGAAGAAGCTGGCGCTGAAGTTGAAGTTAAATAAGCCAACCCTTCCGGTTGCAGCCTGAGAAATCAGGCTGATGGCTGGTGACTTTTTAGTCACCAGCCTTTTTGCGCTGTAAGGCGCCAGTAGCGTTTCACACTGTTTGACTACTGCTGTGCCTTTCAATGCTTGTTTCTATCGACGACTTAATATACTGCGACAGGACGTCCGTTCTGTGTAAATCGCAATGAAATGGTTTAAGCGTGATAGCAACAGGCATTGCGGAAAGTGTTCCATTTTCCGGTCAACAAAATAGTGTTGCACAAACTGTCCGCTCAATGGACAGATGGGTCGACTTGTCAGCGAGCTGAGGAACCCTATGGTTTACTCCTATACCGAGAAAAAACGTATTCGTAAGGATTTTGGTAAACGTCCACAAGTTCTGGATGTACCTTATCTCCTTTCTATCCAGCTTGACTCGTTTCAGAAATTTATCGAGCAAGATCCTGAAGGGCAGTATGGTCTGGAAGCTGCTTTCCGTTCCGTATTCCCGATTCAGAGCTACAGCGGTAATTCCGAGCTGCAATACGTCAGCTACCGCCTTGGCGAACCGGTGTTTGACGTCCAGGAATGTCAAATCCGTGGCGTGACCTATTCCGCACCGCTGCGCGTTAAACTGCGTCTGGTGATCTATGAGCGCGAAGCGCCGGAAGGCACCGTAAAAGACATTAAAGAACAAGAAGTCTACATGGGCGAAATTCCGCTCATGACAGACAACGGTACCTTTGTTATCAACGGTACTGAGCGTGTTATCGTTTCCCAGCTGCACCGTAGTCCGGGCGTCTTCTTTGACTCCGACAAAGGTAAAACCCACTCTTCGGGTAAAGTGCTGTATAACGCGCGCATCATCCCTTACCGTGGTTCCTGGCTGGACTTCGAATTCGATCCGAAGGACAACCTGTTCGTACGTATCGACCGTCGCCGTAAACTGCCTGCGACCATCATTCTGCGCGCCCTGAACTACACCACAGAGCAGATCCTCGACCTGTTCTTTGAAAAAGTTATCTTTGAAATCCGTGATAACAAGCTGCAGATGGAACTGGTGCCGGAACGCCTGCGTGGTGAAACCGCATCTTTTGACATCGAAGCTAACGGTAAAGTGTACGTAGAAAAAGGCCGCCGTATCACTGCGCGCCACATTCGCCAGCTGGAAAAAGACGACGTCAAACTGATCGAAGTCCCGGTTGAGTACATCGCAGGTAAAGTGGTTGCTAAAGACTATATTGATGAGTCTACCGGCGAGCTGATCTGTGCTGCGAACATGGAGCTGAGCCTGGATCTGCTGGCTAAGCTGAGCCAGTCTGGTCACAAGCGTATCGAAACGCTGTTCACCAACGATCTGGATCACGGCCCATATATCTCTGAAACCTTACGTGTCGACCCAACTAACGACCGTCTGAGCGCACTGGTAGAAATCTACCGCATGATGCGCCCTGGCGAGCCGCCGACTCGTGAAGCAGCTGAAAGCCTGTTCGAGAACCTGTTCTTCTCCGAAGACCGTTATGACTTGTCTGCGGTTGGTCGTATGAAGTTCAACCGTTCTCTGCTGCGCGAAGAAATCGAAGGTTCTGGTATCCTGAGCAAAGACGACATCATTGATGTTATGAAAAAGCTCATTGATATCCGTAACGGTAAAGGCGAAGTCGATGATATCGACCACCTCGGCAACCGTCGTATCCGTTCCGTTGGCGAAATGGCGGAAAACCAGTTCCGCGTTGGCCTGGTACGTGTAGAGCGTGCGGTGAAAGAGCGTCTGTCTCTGGGCGATCTGGATACCCTGATGCCTCAGGATATGATCAACGCCAAGCCGATTTCCGCAGCAGTGAAAGAGTTCTTCGGTTCCAGCCAGCTGTCTCAGTTTATGGACCAGAACAACCCGCTGTCTGAGATTACGCACAAACGTCGTATCTCCGCACTCGGCCCAGGCGGTCTGACCCGTGAACGTGCAGGCTTCGAAGTTCGAGACGTACACCCGACTCACTACGGTCGCGTATGTCCAATCGAAACCCCTGAAGGTCCGAACATCGGTCTGATCAACTCTCTGTCCGTGTACGCACAGACTAACGAATACGGCTTCCTTGAGACTCCGTATCGTAAAGTGACCGACGGTGTTGTAACTGACGAAATTCACTATCTGTCTGCTATCGAAGAAGGCAACTACGTTATCGCCCAGGCGAACTCCAACCTGGATGAAGAAGGCCACTTCGTAGAAGACCTGGTAACTTGCCGTAGCAAAGGCGAATCCAGCTTGTTCAGCCGCGACCAGGTTGACTACATGGACGTATCCACCCAGCAGGTGGTATCTGTCGGTGCGTCCCTGATCCCGTTCCTGGAACACGATGACGCCAACCGTGCATTGATGGGTGCGAACATGCAACGTCAGGCCGTTCCGACTCTGCGTGCTGATAAGCCGCTGGTTGGTACTGGTATGGAACGTGCTGTTGCCGTTGACTCCGGTGTAACTGCGGTTGCTAAACGTGGTGGTGTCGTTCAGTACGTGGATGCTTCCCGTATCGTTATCAAAGTTAACGAAGACGAGATGTATCCGGGTGAAGCAGGTATCGACATCTACAACCTGACCAAATACACCCGTTCTAACCAGAACACCTGTATTAACCAGATGCCGTGTGTGTCTCTGGGTGAACCGGTTGAACGTGGCGACGTGCTGGCAGACGGTCCGTCCACCGACCTCGGTGAACTGGCGCTTGGTCAGAACATGCGCGTAGCGTTCATGCCGTGGAATGGTTACAACTTCGAAGACTCCATCCTCGTATCCGAGCGTGTTGTTCAGGAAGACCGTTTCACCACCATCCACATTCAGGAACTGGCGTGTGTGTCCCGTGACACCAAGCTGGGGCCAGAAGAGATCACCGCTGACATCCCGAACGTGGGTGAAGCTGCGCTCTCCAAACTGGATGAATCCGGTATCGTTTACATTGGTGCGGAAGTGACCGGTGGCGACATTCTGGTTGGTAAGGTTACGCCGAAAGGTGAAACTCAGCTGACCCCAGAAGAAAAACTGCTGCGTGCGATCTTCGGTGAGAAAGCGTCTGACGTTAAAGACTCTTCTCTGCGCGTACCAAACGGTGTATCCGGTACGGTTATCGACGTTCAGGTCTTTACTCGCGATGGCGTAGAAAAAGACAAACGTGCGCTGGAAATCGAAGAAATGCAGCTCAAACAGGCGAAGAAAGACCTGTCTGAAGAACTGCAGATCCTCGAAGCGGGTCTGTTCAGCCGTATCCGTGCTGTGCTGGTAGCCGGTGGCGTTGAAGCTGAGAAGCTCGACAAACTGCCGCGCGATCGCTGGCTGGAGCTGGGCCTGACCGACGAAGAGAAACAAAATCAGCTGGAACAGCTGGCTGAGCAGTATGACGAACTGAAACACGAGTTCGAGAAGAAACTCGAAGCGAAACGCCGCAAAATCACCCAGGGCGACGATCTGGCACCGGGCGTGCTGAAGATTGTTAAAGTATATCTGGCGGTTAAACGCCGTATCCAGCCTGGTGACAAGATGGCAGGTCGTCACGGTAACAAGGGTGTAATTTCTAAGATCAACCCGATCGAAGATATGCCTTACGATGAAAACGGTACGCCGGTAGACATCGTACTGAACCCGCTGGGCGTACCGTCTCGTATGAACATCGGTCAGATCCTCGAAACCCACCTGGGTATGGCTGCGAAAGGTATCGGCGACAAGATCAACGCCATGCTGAAACAGCAGCAAGAAGTCGCGAAACTGCGCGAATTCATCCAGCGTGCGTACGATCTGGGCGCTGACGTTCGTCAGAAAGTTGACCTGAGTACCTTCAGCGATGAAGAAGTTATGCGTCTGGCTGAAAACCTGCGCAAAGGTATGCCAATCGCAACGCCAGTGTTCGACGGTGCGAAAGAAGCAGAAATTAAAGAGCTGCTGAAACTTGGCGACCTGCCGACTTCTGGTCAGATCCGCCTGTACGACGGCCGCACTGGTGAACAGTTCGAGCGTCCGGTAACCGTTGGTTACATGTACATGCTGAAACTGAACCACCTGGTCGACGACAAGATGCACGCGCGTTCCACCGGTTCTTACAGCCTGGTTACTCAGCAGCCGCTGGGTGGTAAGGCACAGTTCGGTGGTCAGCGTTTCGGGGAGATGGAAGTGTGGGCGCTGGAAGCATACGGCGCAGCATACACCCTGCAGGAAATGCTCACCGTTAAGTCTGATGACGTGAACGGTCGTACCAAGATGTATAAAAACATCGTGGACGGCAACCATCAGATGGAGCCGGGCATGCCAGAATCCTTCAACGTATTGTTGAAAGAGATTCGTTCGCTGGGTATCAACATCGAACTGGAAGACGAGTAATTCTCGCTCAAACAGGTCACTGCTGTCGGGGTAAAACCCGGCAGCGGATTGTGCTAACTCCGACGGGAGCAAATCCGTGAAAGATTTATTAAAGTTTCTGAAAGCGCAGACTAAAACCGAAGAGTTTGATGCGATCAAAATTGCTCTGGCTTCGCCAGACATGATCCGTTCATGGTCTTTCGGTGAAGTTAAAAAGCCGGAAACCATCAACTACCGTACGTTCAAACCAGAACGTGACGGCCTTTTCTGCGCCCGTATCTTTGGGCCGGTAAAAGATTACGAGTGCCTGTGCGGTAAGTACAAGCGCCTGAAACACCGTGGCGTCATCTGTGAGAAGTGCGGCGTTGAAGTGACCCAGACTAAAGTACGCCGTGAGCGTATGGGCCACATCGAACTGGCTTCCCCGACTGCGCACATCTGGTTCCTGAAATCGCTGCCGTCCCGTATCGGCCTGCTGCTCGATATGCCGCTGCGCGATATCGAACGCGTACTGTACTTTGAATCCTATGTGGTTATTGAAGGCGGTATGACCAACCTGGAGCGTCAGCAGATCCTGACTGAAGAGCAGTATCTGGACGCGCTGGAAGAGTTCGGTGACGAATTCGACGCGAAGATGGGTGCGGAAGCAATTCAGGCTCTGCTGAAGAGCATGGATCTGGAGCAAGAGTGCGAGCAGCTGCGTGAAGAGCTGAACGAAACCAACTCCGAAACCAAGCGTAAAAAGCTGACCAAGCGTATCAAACTGCTGGAAGCGTTCGTTCAGTCTGGTAACAAACCAGAGTGGATGATCCTGACCGTTCTGCCGGTACTGCCGCCAGATCTGCGTCCGCTGGTTCCGCTGGATGGTGGTCGTTTCGCGACTTCTGACCTGAACGATCTGTATCGTCGCGTCATTAACCGTAACAACCGTCTGAAACGTCTGCTGGATCTGGCTGCGCCGGACATCATCGTACGTAACGAAAAACGTATGCTGCAGGAAGCGGTTGACGCCCTGTTGGATAACGGTCGTCGCGGTCGTGCGATCACCGGCTCTAACAAGCGTCCTCTGAAATCTTTGGCCGACATGATCAAAGGTAAACAGGGTCGTTTCCGTCAGAACCTGCTCGGTAAGCGTGTTGACTACTCCGGTCGTTCTGTAATCACCGTAGGTCCATACCTGCGTCTGCATCAGTGCGGTCTGCCGAAGAAAATGGCACTGGAGCTGTTCAAACCGTTCATCTACGGCAAGCTGGAACTGCGTGGTCTTGCTACCACCATTAAAGCTGCGAAGAAAATGGTTGAGCGCGAAGAAGCTGTCGTTTGGGATATCCTGGACGAAGTTATCCGCGAACACCCGGTACTGCTGAACCGTGCACCGACTCTGCACCGCCTGGGTATCCAGGCATTTGAACCGGTACTGATCGAAGGTAAAGCTATCCAGCTGCACCCGCTGGTTTGTGCGGCATATAACGCCGACTTCGATGGTGACCAGATGGCAGTTCACGTACCGCTGACGCTGGAAGCCCAGCTGGAAGCGCGTGCGCTGATGATGTCTACCAACAACATCCTGTCCCCGGCGAACGGCGAACCAATCATCGTTCCGTCTCAGGACGTTGTACTGGGTCTGTACTACATGACCCGTGACTGTGTTAACGCCAAAGGCGAAGGCATGGTGCTGACTGGCCCGAAAGAAGCAGAACGTCTGTATCGCTCTGGTCTGGCTTCTCTGCATGCGCGCGTTAAAGTGCGTATCACCGAGTATGAAAAAGATGCTAACGGTGAATTAGTAGCGAAAACCAGCCTGAAAGACACGACTGTTGGCCGTGCCATTCTGTGGATGATTGTACCGAAAGGTCTGCCTTACTCCATCGTCAACCAGGCGCTGGGTAAAAAAGCAATCTCCAAAATGCTGAACACCTGCTACCGCATTCTCGGTCTGAAACCGACCGTTATTTTTGCGGACCAGATCATGTACACCGGCTTCGCCTATGCAGCGCGTTCTGGTGCATCTGTTGGTATCGATGACATGGTCATCCCGGAGAAGAAACACGAAATCATCTCCGAGGCAGAAGCAGAAGTTGCTGAAATTCAGGAGCAGTTCCAGTCTGGTCTGGTAACTGCGGGCGAACGCTACAACAAAGTTATCGATATCTGGGCTGCGGCGAACGATCGTGTATCCAAAGCGATGATGGATAACCTGCAAACTGAAACCGTGATTAACCGTGACGGTCAGGAAGAGAAGCAGGTTTCCTTCAACAGCATCTACATGATGGCCGACTCCGGTGCGCGTGGTTCTGCGGCACAGATTCGTCAGCTTGCTGGTATGCGTGGTCTGATGGCGAAGCCGGATGGCTCCATCATCGAAACGCCAATCACCGCGAACTTCCGTGAAGGTCTGAACGTACTCCAGTACTTCATCTCCACCCACGGTGCGCGTAAAGGTCTGGCGGATACCGCACTGAAAACTGCGAACTCCGGTTACCTGACTCGTCGTCTGGTTGACGTGGCGCAGGACCTGGTGGTTACCGAAGACGATTGTGGTACTCATGAAGGTATCATGATGACTCCGGTTATCGAAGGTGGTGACGTTAAAGAGCCGCTGCGCGATCGCGTACTGGGTCGTGTAACTGCTGAAGACGTTCTGAAGCCGGGTACTGCTGATATCCTCGTTCCGCGCAACACGCTGCTGCACGAACAGTGGTGTGACCTGCTGGAAGAGAACTCTGTCGACGCGGTTAAAGTACGTTCTGTTGTATCTTGTGACACCGACTTTGGTGTATGTGCGCACTGCTACGGTCGTGACCTGGCGCGTGGCCACATCATTAACAAAGGTGAAGCAATCGGTGTTATCGCGGCACAGTCCATCGGTGAACCGGGTACACAGCTGACCATGCGTACGTTCCACATCGGTGGTGCGGCATCACGTGCGGCTGCTGAATCCAGCATCCAGGTGAAAAACAAAGGTAGCATCAAGCTCAGCAACGTGAAGTCGGTTGTGAACTCCAGCGGTAAACTGGTTATCACTTCCCGTAACACCGAACTGAAACTGATCGACGAATTCGGTCGTACCAAAGAAAGCTACAAAGTACCTTACGGTGCGGTACTGGCGAAAGGCGATGGCGAACAGGTTGCTGGCGGCGAAACCGTTGCAAACTGGGACCCGCACACCATGCCGGTTATCACCGAAGTAAGCGGTTTTGTACGCTTTACTGACATGATTGACGGCCAGACCATTACTCGCCAGACCGACGAACTGACCGGTCTGTCTTCGCTGGTAGTTCTGGATTCCGCAGAACGTACCGCAGGTGGTAAAGATCTGCGTCCGGCACTGAAAATCGTTGATGCTCAGGGTAACGACGTTCTGATCCCGGGTACCGATATGCCTGCGCAGTACTTCCTGCCAGGTAAAGCGATTGTTCAGCTGGAAGATGGCGTACAGATCAGCTCTGGTGACACCCTGGCGCGTATTCCGCAGGAATCCGGCGGTACCAAGGACATCACCGGTGGTCTGCCGCGCGTTGCGGACCTGTTCGAAGCACGTCGTCCGAAAGAGCCGGCAATCCTGGCTGAAATCAGTGGTATCGTTTCCTTCGGCAAAGAAACCAAAGGTAAACGTCGTCTGGTTATCACCCCGGTAGACGGTAGCGATCCGTACGAAGAGATGATTCCGAAATGGCGTCAGCTCAACGTGTTCGAAGGTGAACGTGTAGAACGTGGTGACGTAATTTCCGATGGTCCGGAAGCGCCGCACGACATTCTGCGTCTGCGTGGTGTTCATGCTGTTACTCGTTACATCGTTAACGAAGTACAGGACGTATACCGTCTGCAGGGCGTTAAGATTAACGATAAACACATCGAAGTTATCGTTCGTCAGATGCTGCGTAAAGCTACCATCGTTAACGCGGGCAGCTCCGACTTCCTGGAAGGCGAACAGGTTGAATACTCTCGCGTCAAGATCGCAAACCGCGAACTGGAAGCGAACGGTAAAGTGGGTGCAACTTACTCCCGCGATCTGCTGGGTATCACCAAAGCGTCTCTGGCAACCGAGTCCTTCATCTCCGCGGCATCGTTCCAGGAGACCACTCGCGTGCTGACCGAAGCAGCCGTTGCGGGCAAACGCGACGAATTGCGCGGCCTGAAAGAGAACGTTATCGTGGGTCGTCTGATCCCGGCAGGTACTGGTTACGCGTACCACCAGGATCGTATGCGTCGCCGTGCTGCGGGTGAAGCTCCGGCTGCACCGCAGGTGACTGCAGAAGACGCATCTGCCAGCCTGGCAGAACTGCTGAACGCAGGTCTGGGCGGTTCTGATAACGAGTAATCGTTAATCCGCAATAACGTAAAAACCCGCTTCGGCGGGTTTTTTTATGGGGGTAGTTTAGGGAAAGAGCATTTGTCAGAATATTTAATGAATTTCTGGATACTCATAATCAATGTAGAGATGACTAATATCCTGAAACTGACTGAACTAATTGAGTCAAGCTCGGCAAGAATTCGATACTATTCCTGTGTGACTTTCTTAAGGAACGATAATGAAACAGGAAGTGGAGAAGTGGCGACCTTTTGGACATCCGGATGGTGATATTCGTGATTTATCATTTCTTGATGCTCATCAGGCTGTCTACGTTCAGCATCATGAGGGCAAAGAGCCTTTAGAGTATCGCTTCTGGGTTACCTACTCTCTTCACTGCTTCACAAAAGATTATGAACATCAGACTAACGAAGAAAAACAATCGTTAATGTACCACGCGCCTAAAGAATCTCGTCCCTTCTGCCAGCACCGTTATAACTTAGCGCGCATACACTTAAAAAGAACCATTTTGGCGCTGCCAGAAAGCAACGTTATTCATGCTGGGTATGGTAGCTATGCCGTGATTGAAGTGGATTTAAACGGAGGAGACAAGGCATTTTACTTTGTTGCGTTCAGGGCTTTCAGGGAAAAGAAAAAACTTCGTTTGCATGTAACTAGCGCTTATCCCATTTCTGAAAAACAGAAAGGTAAATCAGTGAAATTTTTCACCATTGCCAACAACTTATTGAGAAATAAGCAGCTTCCTCAGCCCTCAAAATAACAAAACCCACCTTAAGGTGGGTTTCGCCAGAGAATTATCTCTGGTATTCAGAACGCCATTACCGGACTTTGCCTTGACCTTGCGATAATCGCAGGTTGCGGGATGTCTGAATTTCTTCAGTCTGCTGCATCCTGGAAGATGAGAACATGTGTTCTTATTTTCGTCTCTATCATAGTTGAGTATTTACTCTCTTACAATCAGATCTCTTTCATTGCTCAACAGGCGATGGCTTCAGACTTTGCATTACGGAATTTTTAAGAAAGGCAGGGCGAAACGAGGAAGAAGCTTTTCGCCCTGGACAACATTCCTGCTGACGGCACTACCATAAAAAAACGCAACGCTTTCAACAACCTTGCGTTTTTCATCTTCCGTAGCGGCTCGGAATAAATTTACGTTCTTACATTCTGTCTCATGGCCTTTGCGAGGCGCGTCCCAGAAAGCTGTCCCAGTCTTTCCATACCGGCTGCAAACCCTGAGCAGTTAACGCGGCAGCAACCGCTTCAGGTCTGCGATCGTCGTGTGGTGAGAACTGTTCCAGCTCGGGGTGATTGTCGGCATAGCCACCTGGCTGCGTTTTCGAAAAAGCGCTGACGTTATTAATTGCCAGCGGAATAACGCGATCGCGAAACCACGGTGATTCCCGCGTGGAGAGTGACAGTTCAATCTCCGGTGCAAGCAGCCGGAAGGCGCAGATGGTTTGCACTAACTGGCGTTCATCCATAATCGACGCAGGCTCAATGCCGCCAGTACATGGACGCAGGCGTGGGAAGGAGACAGAGTAGCGGCTTTGCCAGTAATGCTGTTGCAGCCATAGCAAATGTTCTGCAACCATATAGCAGTCAACGCGCCAGCTGTCGGAAAGGCCAATTAGCGCGCCGAGGCCTATCTTATCAATCCCCGCACGGCCCAGCCGATCCGGCGTTTCCAGCCGCCAGAAGAAGTCCTGTTTTTTGCCTTTCAGATGATGGCGGGCATAAGTCGCCTCGTGATATGTCTCCTGATAAACCATCACGCCATCCAGACCAAGTTGCTTTAACTCGGCGTATTCCGTCTCCGCCAGCGGCTGTACTTCCATCTGTAGTGAAGAGAACTGTTCACGCAGGGCAGGGAGATGACGACGAAAGTAATCCATCCCCACTTTCGCCTGATGTTCACCAGTGACTAAAAGCAGATGTTCAAAGCCCATCTCCCGTATAGCGGCGCTTTCCCTGGCAATATCCGCTTCATCCAGCGTTTTGCGCTTGATGCGGTTGCTCATAGAGAATCCGCAGTACGTGCAGTCGTTAGCACAAAGATTGGAAAGATAAAGCGGGACGTAGAAGCTAACAGTGTTGCCAAATCGTTGACGGGTCAGACGCTGCGCCCGTTGGGCCAGTGGTTCCAGATAGCCACTGGCGGCTGGCGATAACAGCGCCATCATATCGTCGCGGGTGAGTTGCGAGGCATTTAGCGCCCGCTCTACGTCAGCAGCCGTTTTGCTGTTGATACGCAGGCGGATGTCGTCCCAGTCCAGTTGTCGCCAGCGATCGCTGAAGGTTTTCATGCCGATGCCTCCAGAAATCCGGTCAGCGGGCTGGTGGCATGAGCAAAATGACTGCGGCTGCCCGGTCCGGACTGACGTGCCAGCAGGCCTGCTTCTACTGCCAGACGAAATGCCTTCGCCATGTTGACGGGATCGTCCGCGACGGCAATCGCCGTATTCACTAACACCGCGTCGGCCCCCATTTCCAGCGCCTGCGCGGCATGGCTGGGAACGCCGATGCCAGCATCGACAACCACCGGAACAGTGGCCTGCTGGATAATAATCTCCAGCATGGCACGGGTTTCCAGTCCCTGATTCGAACCAATCGGCGCGCCGAGCGGCATCACCGCTGCACTGCCCACTTCTTCCAGACGTTTGCACAATACCGGATCGGCCCCGCAGTAAGGCAGCACGACAAATCCCTGTTGTACCAGTGTTTCGGCGGCTTTCAGAGTTTCGATGGGATCGGGCAACAGCCAGCGGGCGTCAGGGTGAATCTCTAATTTTAGCCAGTTTGTGCCTAATGCTTCACGTGCCAGATGGGCGGCGAAAATGGCTTCTTCCGCTGTTTTCGCCCCGGAAGTATTCGGCAGCAGGGTCACACCCGCCGCGATAAGCGGTTCGAGGATAGCATCGTTGTGCTGGCGCAAGTCGACACGTTTCATCGCCAGTGTCACCAGCTGGCTGCCGGAAGCGCGGATCGCCTCCACCATCAGTTGTGAAGAAGCGAATTTCCCTGTGCCGGTAAACAGATGTGAATCAAACGTTTTGTCCGCAATACGTAACATCTCAACCCCCTGCAATAACCTGAAAAAGCAGGATCTGGTCACCATCCTGCACGATATGTTGTGCCCATTGCTCACGCGGGACGATTTGCTGATTAATCGCCAGAGCCGCGCCCGCTTGTCGTTGGTCGAGTTGCTCCAGCAGCTCGTGAACAGTTTGCCCGGCGGCGCACTGCATCGGTTGATCGTTAAACAGGATCTGCATTGCTTCCTCCGCATACCGGGCAACCACTGGCGCGGCGCAACGCCAGGCTGCGCCACTGGCTAGACTTACCGTCGAACAGTCGGAGTTCTCCCGCAGGCGTCTCTATACCGCTTAACAACTTAATGGCTTCCAGTGCCTGCAAAGTGCCCATAACCCCGACCACCGGGCCAACCACGCCCGCCGTGCGGCAGTTGCGTTCAGGCTCCTGGTTATCTGGCCACAGGCAGCGGTAACACCCCTGCTCCCAGGGCGGCGTCAGTACCATCAACTGACCGCCAAATCCGACCGCGCTGGCGGTGATAAGCGGCGTGTTGAGTGCCACGCAGGCGGTATTAATCTCCTGACGAGTCGCCATATTGTCGGTACAGTCGAGCACCACATCGGCCCGTGCTACCGCATCTTTTAACGCCTCACCCGTTAACCGTTGTTGTAGTGCCGTCAGTTGAATGTCGGGATTCAACTGTGTCAGTCGCTGATGGCTGACCTGCGATTTCGGGCGATCGATATCTTCAGTGGTAAAGAGGATTTGTCGTTGCAGATTGCTTAAATGCACATCGTCGTCATCTGCCAGTACCAGCGTCCCGACGCCAGCGCCCGCCAGGTATAGCGCAGCAGGTGTACCCAGCCCGCCAAGACCGATAATCAGCACCTGGCTGTCGAGCAGTTTTTGCTGCCCGTCAAGAGCGATATCGTCGAGCAGGATTTGGCGGCTATAACGCATAAAATCACGGTCATTCATCGCCAACTCCTGCAATTTCCAGCAACTGTGCCGTTGCCAAACGCCAGTCTGCGGCTTGAGTAATGGCGCTGACAACGGCGATACTGCCGACACCCGTCGCCATTACCGCTGGCGCGCGCGGCAGACTGATACCGCCAATCGCCACGGTGGGATAATCCGCCAGGCGCTCAACATGCCGTGCCAGCTGTTCCAGCCCCTGCGGTGCAGAAGGCATCTGTTTGGTTTGCGTCGGGAACACATGTCCCAGCGCGATATAAGAAGGACGTGCCGCCAGCGCGACGTCGATTTCCATATCGTCATGGGTCGAAACGCCCAGCCGCAGACCAGCCGCACGGATGGCGCTGAGATCGGTGGCTTGCAAATCTTCCTGCCCCAAATGGACGCCATACGCCTGATGCTTGATCGCCAGCCACCAGTAATCGTTGATAAACAATCGCGCGTTATAGCGGCGGCCCAGTGCAATTGCCGCCACGACATCGGCTTCCACCTCTTCATCGCGCCGATCTTTGATGCGTAGCTGGAGAGTACGCACGCCTGCATCCAACAGACGTTCGATCCACTGTACGCTGTCCACCACCGGGTACAGTCCTAAACGAAAAGGTACAGGAGGAAAATCAGGCTGATACATCACGCTTCCTCCTTACGCAGGTAGATTTCTCCGCCTCTGGCGCGGAAGTTCTCCGACATATCCGCCATTCCCACTTCAATGGTTTGCGCGGCAGCGTAATCACGCACTTCCTGGCTGATTTTCATCGAGCAGAATTTCGGTCCACACATGGAGCAAAAATGGGCGACTTTACCGGACTCTTGCGGCAGGGTTTCATCGTGATAAGCGCGGGCAGTAAACGGGTCGAGGGCCAGATTAAACTGGTCTTCCCAGCGAAATTCGAAGCGGGCTTTCGACATGGCGTTATCGCGAATTTGCGCGCCCGGATGCCCTTTCGCCAGGTCAGCGGCGTGGGCGGCAATCTTATAGGTGATAAGCCCCTGCTTAACATCTTCTTTATTAGGCAGACCCAGATGCTCTTTTGGCGTTACGTAACAGAGCATCGCGCAGCCAAACCAGCCAATCATCGCCGCACCAATCCCCGACGTGAAGTGGTCATAACCCGGCGCGATATCGGTAGTTAGCGGCCCCAGAGTGTAAAACGGCGCTTCGTGGCAGTGCTCTAACTCCTCGGTCATATTGCGGCGGATCATCTGCATCGGCACGTGGCCTGGGCCTTCAATCATCACCTGTACGCCATATTCCCAGGCGATTTTGGTCAGTTCACCCAGCGTATGCAGCTCGGCAAATTGCGCTTCATCGTTGGCGTCCTGAACAGAACCGGGGCGCAGGCCGTCGCCCAGCGACAGCGAAACGTCATAAGCGGCACAGATTTCACAAATTTCGCGGAAGTGTTGATAGAGGAAATTTTCCTGATGATGGGAGAGGCACCATTTCGCCATAATCGAACCGCCGCGAGAGACGATACCGGTCAGGCGTTTCGCGGTCATCGGCACATAGCGCAGCAGTACGCCCGCATGGATAGTGAAGTAATCCACACCTTGCTCGGCCTGTTCCAGCAGCGTGTCGCGGAACGCTTCCCAGGTAAGATCTTCGGCGATCCCGTTAACCTTCTCCAGCGCCTGGTAGATCGGCACTGTACCGATCGGCACCGGGCTGTTACGCAAAATCCACTCGCGGGTTTCGTGAATATAGCGACCGGTGGAGAGATCCATCACCGTATCCGCTCCCCAGCGCGTGGACCATACCAGCTTTTCCACTTCTTCTTCGATGGAAGAGGTGACCGCCGAGTTGCCGATATTGGCGTTAACTTTTACCAGGAAGTTACGGCCAATAATCATCGGCTCCGATTCCGGATGATTAATGTTGGCCGGGATAATCGCACGTCCGGCAGCAACTTCATCACGGACAAATTCCGCGGTGATATTTTCCGGCAGATGTGCGCCAAAGCTCATTCCCGGATGCTGGTGGCGTAAAATTTCGCTACGTATGCGCTCGCGGCCCATATTCTCGCGGATGGCGATGAATTCCATTTCCGGTGTGATGATGCCCTGGCGGGCGTAGTGCAGTTGGGTGACGCGGCGTCCTGCTTTGGCGCGTTTTGGTGTTAGTACGCCGCTAAAACGCAGCTCGTCGAGGCCATCATCTGCCAGCCGCGCTTTAGTGTAATCGGAACTGCGTACGGTAAGTTCTTCGGTATCGCCGCGCGCATCGATCCACGGCTGACGTAGTTTTGCCAGCCCTTGCTGCACGTTAATGGCGATCTGTGGATCGCCATACGGACCGGAGGTGTCGTAGACCGGAATCGCTTCGTTTTCTTCGTACTGCGGCTGTTCTTTGCTGCCGCCAATTAGCGTCGGGCTAAGCTGGATCTCACGCATCGGCACGCGCACGCCGGGGTGTGTGCCAGTGATGTAAATGCGTTTTGAGTTGGGAAAGGCGGTGCCTTCCAGGGTGTCGATAAAATGTTGGGCCTGGGCGCGTTGTTCGCGGCGGGTCAGTTTTGTTGCAGACATAGCTCATTCCAAAAAGTTAAGGACGTGGCTTGTCAGACGACGGATGAAGCAAGAGACGATCGCCGCAAAGGCGATGCGATAGCAGATTAACTCTTGTTCCCTTCGCAGGTATTAGCCTGATCAGGTTCCGCGGATCCCGAATAAACGGTCTCAGCCAGTTAAGGCACTCCGACAAGAAATTAGCCCCACAAACGGGGCGTTGAATGTAAATTACGCGTTAACAGCACAGAACTCAAGCAGGATGTTTGACGCGGGCGGCGTCAAGCACCAGCAGAATCAGCTTATCTTCCAGCACAAAGCGCGCTTCCAGCGCCTCGCCGATGTCAGATAAAACCTGTTGAAACTCAAGGTAATTATCATGATCGATGGCGGTTTCCAGGCTGGAATCGTAGTAATCCATAATCTGTTGAGTATTGGCTTCAAGTTGCGGCCAAATCTTCGCGGCGCGCGCGAGTTGCCCGTTGCCTTCCAGCTTATGAAGAATGCGCTCATAAATACTGAAATGCCCGGCAGACAAGTAATCGACCAGGCTCTGACAAAAATCATCAAGGGCTTTTTCGTTTAGCCTCATGTACGATTCTTTGCCAGGCTTAATGCCAACCAGATTGTAGTAAGCCACGAGCAGATGCTTACGTACATGTAGCCAGCGATCAACCAGTTTGTTACTTCCTCTGACGCGTTCCGTCAGGTTATCGAGCTGGTTAAGCATGATTGACTCCGCAAGTTTGTATTCAAAAACTGCTCAGTGAGAAATGTAAAAACCATGTTAAACATGCCAGTGATGCAAAGGTAGTGCAAGAGCTATGGATCGTATAATTGAAAAATTAGATCACGGCTGGTGGGTCGTCAGCCATGAACAAAAATTATGGTTGCCGAAGGGAGAATTGCCATATGGCGAAGCGGCAAATTTCGATCTTGTGGGTCAGCGCGCACTACAAATCGGCGAATGGCAGGGGGAACCTGTTTGGTTAGTACAACAGCAGCGGCGTCACGATATGGGGTCGGTACGTCAGGTCATTGATCTCGATGTTGGGCTGTTTCAACTGGCCGGACGAGGCGTACAACTGGCGGAGTTTTACCGATCGCATAAATACTGTGGTTACTGCGGGCATGAAATGTATCCAAGCAAAACCGAATGGGCGATGCTGTGCAGTCATTGCCGTGAGCGTTACTATCCGCAAATCGCCCCCTGCATTATTGTTGCCATCCGTCGCGATGATTCGATCCTCCTCGCCCAGCATACCCGCCATCGTAACGGTGTCCATACGGTACTTGCCGGATTCGTCGAAGTGGGCGAAACCCTCGAGCAGGCGGTCGCGCGGGAAGTGATGGAAGAGAGCGGAATTAAAGTTAAAAACTTGCGTTATGTGACTTCCCAGCCGTGGCCGTTTCCTCAGTCTTTAATGACCGCGTTTATGGCGGAATACGACAGCGGCGACATCGTGATCGACCCGAAAGAATTGCTCGAGGCGAACTGGTATCGCTATGACGATTTGCCGTTACTCCCGCCGCCCGGCACCGTAGCGCGCCGTCTGATAGAAGATACGGTGGCGATGTGTCGGGCAGAGTATGAGTGATGATACACTGACCGCCTGACGCACTAAGGAACAGCCAAAATGACCGAACTTAAAAACGATCGTTATCTGCGGGCGCTGCTGCGCCAGCCCGTTGATGTCACTCCAGTATGGATGATGCGCCAGGCGGGTCGCTATCTACCGGAATATAAAGCCACGCGCGCCCAGGCGGGCGATTTTATGTCGCTGTGCAAAAACGCCGAGCTGGCGTGCGAAGTGACTTTGCAACCGCTGCGTCGCTATCCGCTGGATGCGGCGATCCTCTTTTCCGATATCCTCACCGTGCCGGACGCGATGGGGTTAGGGCTCTATTTTGAAGCCGGAGAAGGTCCGCGTTTTACCTCGCCAGTCACCTGCAAAGCCGACGTCGATAAACTGCCAATTCCGGACCCGGAAGATGAGCTGGGTTACGTGATGAACGCGGTGCGTACCATTCGTCGCGAACTGAAAGGCGAAGTGCCGCTGATTGGTTTTTCCGGCAGCCCGTGGACGCTGGCGACCTATATGGTGGAAGGCGGCAGCAGCAAAGCGTTCACCGTGATCAAAAAAATGATGTATGCCGATCCACAGGCGCTGCACGCGCTACTCGATAAACTGGCGAAAAGCGTCACTTTGTATCTGAATGCGCAGATTAAAGCCGGTGCTCAGGCTGTGATGATTTTCGACACCTGGGGCGGCGTGCTTACCGGGCGCGATTATCAACAGTTCTCGCTCTATTACATGCATAAAATTGTTGATGGTTTACTGCGTGAAAACGACGGTCGCCGCGTACCGGTCACGCTGTTTACCAAAGGCGGCGGACAGTGGCTGGAAGCGATGGCAGAAACCGGTTGCGATGCGCTGGGCCTCGACTGGACAACGGACATCGCCGATGCGCGCCGCCGCGTGGGCAATAAAGTCGCGTTGCAGGGCAATATGGATCCGTCGATGCTGTACGCGCCGCCAGCCCGCATTGAAGAAGAAGTAGCGACTATACTTGCAGGTTTCGGTCACGGTGAAGGTCATGTCTTTAACCTTGGTCACGGCATTCATCAGGATGTGCCGCCAGAACATGCTGGCGTGTTTGTGGAGGCAGTGCATCGGTTATCTGAACAGTATCACCGCTAAGAGCCTGGTCCATCAGGCTATTTTATTTGCCATTTTGAGGCCGGGCAGTGCTCAAAATCCTCACGTACTACGTGTACGCTCCGGTTTTTCCGCGCTGTCCGGCCTCAAACTGCCTTCAACAATTACGCCTGGTGGACCAGGCTCTAAGGAGCGATTATGGATCTCGCGTCATTACGCGCTCAACAAATTGAACTGGCTTCTTCTGTGATCCGCGAGGATCGACTCGATAAAGATCCGCCGGATCTGATCGCCGGAGCCGATGTCGGATTTGAGCAGGGCGGAGAAGTGACGCGAGCGGCGATGGTGCTGCTGAAATACCCCACGCTTGAGCTGGTGGAGTATAAAGTGGCCCGCATCGCCACCACCATGCCTTACATTCCAGGTTTTCTTTCCTTCCGCGAATATCCTGCGCTGCTGGCAGCGTGGGAGATGCTGTCGCAAAAACCTGATTTAGTGTTTGTCGATGGTCATGGGATCTCGCATCCTCGCCGTCTTGGCGTCGCCAGCCATTTTGGTTTGCTGGTGGATGTGCCAACGATAGGCGTAGCGAAAAAACGTCTCTGCGGTAAATTCGAACCGCTCTCCAGCGAACCGGGCGCGCTGGCCCCACTGATGGATAAAGGCGAGCAGCTGGCCTGGGTCTGGCGCAGCAAAGCGCGCTGTAACCCGTTGTTTATCGCTACCGGTCATCGGGTCAGCGTGGACAGCGCGCTAGCGTGGGTACAACGCTGCATGAAAGGCTATCGTCTGCCGGAGCCAACGCGCTGGGCGGACGCGGTGGCCTCGGAACGTCCGGCGTTCGTGCGCTATACAGCAAATCAGCCCTAATTCAGGTAAACTGCGGATAATTTCCGTATTTGAGAACTCAACATGTTACAAAACCCAATTCATCTGCGTCTGGAGCGCCTGGAAAGCTGGCAGCACGTCACTTTTATGGCCTGCTTATGCGAACGCATGTACCCTAATTACGCCGTATTCTGTCAGCAAACTGGTTTTAGTGATGGGCAGATTTACCGCCGCATTCTCGATCTCATCTGGGAAACGCTGACCGTCAAAGACGCAAAAGTAAATTTCGACAGCCAACTGGAGAAATTTGAAGAAGCGATTCCTTCAGCCGACGATTTCGATCTGTACGGCGTTTATCCGGCAATCGATGCATGCGTGGCGTTAAGTGAACTGGTCCATTCGCGTTTGAGTGGTGAAACGCTCGAACACGCGGTGGAAGTGAGTAAGACCTCCATCACGACCGTTGCGATGCTGGAAATGACTCAGGCTGGTCGCGAAATGAGCGATGAAGAGCTCAAAGAAAACCCAGCTGTAGAGCAAGAATGGGACATTCAGTGGGAAATATTCCGACTTTTAGCTGAGTGCGAAGAACGCGATATCGAGCTGATAAAAGGCCTTAGGGCAGACCTGCGTGAGGCGGGCGAGAGCAATATTGGTATAATTTTTCAGCAATAAGACCAGAAAACGTGATTTAACGCCTGATTTGTCGTACCTGGAGTCTTCCCTTTCGCCCCCCGTCTGGTCTACATTTGGGGGGCGAAAAAAAGTGGCTATCGGTGCGTGTATGCAGGAGAGTGCTATTCTGGCATTTCCGTCGCACTCGATGCTTAGCAAGCGATAAACACATTGTAAGGATAACTTATGAACAAGACTCAACTGATTGATGTAATTGCAGAGAAAGCAGAACTGTCCAAAACCCAGGCTAAAGCTGCTCTGGAGTCCACTCTGGCTGCAATTACTGAGTCTCTGAAAGAAGGCGATGCTGTACAACTGGTTGGTTTCGGTACCTTCAAAGTGAACCACCGCGCTGAGCGTACTGGCCGCAACCCGCAGACCGGTAAAGAAATCAAAATTGCCGCAGCTAACGTACCGGCATTTGTTTCTGGCAAGGCACTGAAAGACGCAGTTAAGTAAGATTGCGTGGCAGTGAACAGTTTTAACGAAGGGGTGGTTTCACCCCTTTTGTCTTTCTGGCGTCGATCATTGATGCTGGCAGGTGTGCTGTTTCTCACTGCCTGTAGTCACAACTCTTCACTTCCTCCCTTTACCGCCAGTGGATTTGCTGAAGACCAGGGCGCGGTACGCATCTGGCGAAAAGACAGCGGCGATAATGTGCATCTGCTTGCCGTGTTTAGCCCGTGGCGCAGTGGCGATACCACGACGCGAGAGTATCGCTGGCAGGGCGATAACCTTACGCTCATCAATATCAATGTTTACAGCAAACCGCCGGTGAACATTCGCGCGCGTTTTGACGATCGCGGCGATCTGAGCTTTATGCAACGTGAATCCGATGGGGAAAAGCAGCAGCTTTCTAACGACCAAATCGATTTATACCGTTATCGTGCTGATCAGATCCGCCAGATTAGCGATGCTTTACGTCAGGGGAGAGTCGTGCTGCGCCAGGGGCGCTGGCATGCGATGGAACAGACCGTGACCACCTGCGAAGGACAAACCATTAAACCTGATTTAGATTCGCAGGCGATAGCGCATATCGAGCGCCGCCAGAGCCGCTCTTCTGTTGATGTCAGCGTGGCATGGCTGGAAGCGCCCGAAGGTTCGCAATTACTGTTAGTGGCAAACTCTGATTTCTGTCGCTGGCAACCCAACGAGAAAACGTTCTGATTTACCAGTGGCCCATACCCATATGACCGCCACCACCGCAGCCGCCGTAGCCCATGCCCATTCCGGCTCCGCGCGGAATACCCGCTTCAGCCATCGCAATATCCCGTTTCACCCGTAACTCATCTAACGACTGACGCAAAGCCTCCATCTCTTTGGCGACCGCGTTAATTTTGCTGCTATCCGGTGGGTTCGCGGCTAACAGGGCATTGTATTCATAACGCTTCGTCACCAGTTGCTGTTGCAGTGCGCTGCTTTGAGCGTAAAAGTCATTATGGATTTTCTGCCACGCTGTTTGTTGTTCGCTGGTCAAGGGCGCGGCATTTTGTTGCCACATCCCGTGTCCGCCGTGAGCAAATGCAGATGTCGATCCCATCGCCATTGCTGAAAGCGCCATCATCACCAGGGCAATTTTCGTGTTCCGTTTCATGGTTAATCCTCCAGTGGTTGTCTTACTTTGGGTATTGCATCTTTCGTGCCAACAACGAAACGCTGATATGACGGGTAATCTGGCATGATAAACGAGTAAAAATGACTCGCCTGCTGTGGGTGGCGAGTCATTTTTACTCATTGAAACTTAAGTCTTTGTGTTACAACGCAGGGTAAGCGCTGCTAAAAGATGGCATGATTTCTGCTGTCAAAAAGGGATGAACAGGCAAAGAAGAAGATACGTTTTATGCAACGTTCAAAAGACACCTTAGCCAAATGGTTAAGCGCTATCCTCCCCGTGGTCATTGTTGGGCTGGTGGGGTTGTTTGCGGTGACAGTGATTCGCGATTATGGGCGCGAGACTGCCGCCGCCAGACAAACGCTGCTGGAAAAAGGCAGTGTACTTATCCGTGCTCTCGAATCCGGCTCGCGCGTCGGCATGGGGATGCGCATGCATCATGCGCAGCAGCAGGCATTACTGGAAGAAATGGCCGGGCAGCCTGGTGTACGTTGGTTTGCGGTCACGGATGAACAAGGAACAATCGTGATGCATAGCAACTCCGGCATGGTGGGAAAACAGCTTTATTCCCCGCAGAAAATGCAGCAGTTACATCCGGGAGATGAAGAAGCGTGGCGGCGGATCGATAGCGCAGACGGCGAGCCTGTTCTGGAAATTTATCGCCAGTTTCAACCGATGTTTGCTGCTGGAATGCACCGGATGCGCCATATGCAGCAGTATGCCGCGACACCACAAGCAATTTTTATCGCTTTCGACGCCAGTAACATTGTGAGTGCTGAGGATCGTGAGCAGAGAAATACCCTGATTATCCTCTTCGCTCTGGCGACGGTCTTGCTGGCAAGCGTGTTGTCATTCTTCTGGTATCGCCGATATCTGCGCTCGCGGCAGCTATTGCAGGATGAAATGAAGCGCAAAGAGAAGCTGGTGGCGCTGGGGCATCTTGCGGCAGGTGTTGCCCACGAAATCCGTAACCCACTTTCCTCGATTAAAGGGCTGGCGAAATACTTTGCCGAACGCGCGCCAGCAGGGGGAGAAGCGCATCAACTGGCGCAGGTGATGGCGAAAGAAGCCGACCGTTTAAACCGCGTGGTAAGCGAGTTGCTGGAACTGGTTAAGCCAACGCATCTGGCTTTGCAGGCGGTGGATCTCAACACGCTGATTAACCACTCATTACAGCTGGTAAGCCAGGATGCAAACAGCCGGGAGATCCAGTTACGCTTTACCGCCAACGACACATTACCGGAAATTCAGGCCGATCCGGACAGGCTGACTCAGGTCCTGTTGAATCTCTATCTCAATGCTATTCAGGCGATTGGTCAACATGGTGTGATTAGCGTGACGGCCAGCGAAAGCGGCGCGGGCGTGAAAATCAGCGTTACCGACAGCGGTAAGGGAATTGCGGCAGATCAGCTTGAAGCCATCTTCACCCCGTATTTCACCACGAAGGCCGAAGGCACCGGACTGGGGCTGGCGGTCGTGCATAATATTGTTGAACAACACGGTGGTACAATTCAGGTCGCAAGCCAGGAGGGAAAAGGCGCAACGTTCACCCTCTGGCTTCCGGTCACTATTACGCGTAAGGACCCACAAGGATGACGCACGATAATATCGATATTCTGGTGGTGGATGATGACATTAGCCACTGCACTATTTTGCAGGCTTTACTGCGCGGCTGGGGCTATAACGTCGCGCTGGCGAACAGCGGGCGACAGGCGCTGGAGCAGGTGCGGGAACAGGTTTTTGATCTTGTGCTTTGCGATGTGCGAATGGCAGAGATGGACGGCATCGCCACGCTCAAAGAGATCAAAGCGTTAAATCCGGCAATTCCGGTACTGATTATGACCGCGTACTCCAGCGTCGAGACGGCGGTAGAGGCGTTGAAAACCGGGGCGCTGGATTATCTCATCAAGCCGCTGGATTTCGATAACCTGCAGGCGACGCTGGAAAAGGCGCTTGCGCATACGCACAGTGTTGACGCTGAAACGCCTGCGGTGTCTGCCAGCCAGTTCGGTATGGTCGGTAAAAGCCCGGCGATGCAACACCTGCTCAGTGAAATCGCACTCGTCGCGCCATCGGAAGCCACGGTGCTGATCCACGGCGATTCCGGCACCGGTAAAGAGCTGGTCGCCAGGGCGATTCACGCCAGTAGCGCACGGAGTGAAAAACCACTGGTAACGCTCAACTGTGCGGCACTCAACGAATCCTTGCTGGAATCTGAATTGTTCGGTCACGAAAAAGGGGCGTTTACCGGAGCCGACAAACGGCGGGAAGGGCGCTTTGTTGAGGCGGACGGCGGCACGCTGTTTCTCGATGAAATTGGCGATATCTCGCCGATGATGCAGGTTCGTCTGCTGCGTGCGATTCAGGAGCGCGAAGTTCAGCGTGTCGGCAGCAATCAGACTATTTCGGTTGATGTCCGGCTGATTGCGGCGACTCATCGCGATCTTGCCGCAGAGGTGAATGCCGGGCGTTTTCGCCAGGATCTCTACTATCGCCTGAACGTGGTGGCGATTGAAGTTCCGTCGCTGCGTCAGCGGCGGGAAGATATTCCTCTGCTGGCAAACCATTTTCTTCAGCGCTTTGCCGAACGCAATCGCAAGGCAGTAAAAGGTTTTACGCCCCAGGCGATGGATCTGCTGATCCACTACGACTGGCCGGGAAATATTCGTGAACTGGAAAACGCGGTGGAACGGGCGGTGGTGCTGCTGACCGGAGAATATATTTCCGAACGCGAGCTGCCGCTGGCGATTGCGAGTACGTCGATCCCGCTGGTACAAAGTCAGGATATTCAGCCGCTGGTGGAAGTCGAAAAAGAGGTGATTCTTGCGGCACTGGAGAAAACGGGCGGCAACAAAACCGAAGCCGCCCGTCAGTTAGGGATCACGCGCAAAACGCTGTTGGCAAAACTGTCGCGTTAGTTCTGCTCGCGTTCGATAGCGCGCCAGCCGATATCTTTCCGGCAGAAGCAGTCGTCCCAATGGATATCGGTCATTAAGGCATAAGCGCGTTTCTGCGCTTCTGCCACGGTATGACCCAGCGCGGTGACGCACAGTACGCGCCCGCCGCTGGTCACTACCTGCTCGTCATCCGCCAGTTTCGTGCCCGCGTGGAACACTTTGCCGCCAGCCACTTCTTCCAGCGGCAGGCCGTGGATCACGTCACCGGTGCGGTAATCCCCCGGATATCCACCCGCAGCCATCACCACGCCGAGAGAAGCGCGTTCATCCCACTCGGACGTTTTCTCGTCAAGCGTACCTTCACAGGCTGCCAGGCAGAGCTCAACCAGATCGGACTTCATGCGCAGCATAATCGGCTGGGTTTCCGGATCGCCAAAGCGGCAGTTAAATTCGATAACCTTCGGATTGCCCTGTTTGTCGATCATCAGGCCCGCGTAGAGAAAACCGGTGTAGGTGTTGCCTTCCGCTGCCATGCCTTTCACGGTTGGCCAGATGATACGTTCCATGGTGCGCTGATGAACCTCATCGGTCACCACTGGCGCAGGGGAGTAAGCCCCCATCCCGCCGGTGTTCGGCCCGGTATCTTTATCGCCTACGCGTTTGTGATCCTGGCTGGTGGCCATCGGCAGCACATGCTCACCGTCCACCATCACGATAAAGCTCGCTTCTTCGCCGTCGAGGAACTCTTCGATAACGATGCGATGCCCCGCGTCGCCAAAAGCGTTGCCCGCCAGCATATCGTGAACAGCCGCTTCCGCTTCTTCCTGCGTCATCGCCACGATAACGCCTTTCCCGGCAGCCAGACCGTCAGCTTTAATGACGATTGGCGCGCCCTTCTCACGCAGATACGCCAGCGCAGGTTCTACCTCGGTGAAGTTCTGGTATTCCGCCGTAGGGATCTGATGGCGGGCCAGGAAATCCTTGGTAAACGCTTTCGAGCCTTCCAGCTGCGCGGCACCTGCGGTTGGGCCGAAGATTTTCAGCCCGGCGGCGCGGAAGGTATCCACTACGCCTTTCACCAGCGGCGCTTCCGGGCCGACGATGGTTAGATCGATCTTTTCGTTTTGCGCGAAATCCAGCAGCGCCGGGATATCGGTTACGCCGATAGCGACGTTTTGCAGTGTGGGTTCCAGCGCAGTGCCTGCATTACCCGGAGCAACAAAAACAGTTTCAACCAGCGGCGACTGCGCCGCTTTCCAGGCCAGCGCGTGCTCGCGCCCGCCGTTACCAATCACTAATACTTTCATCTATTGCTCCATTAATGGCGGAAGTGGCGCATGTCGGTGAAGAGCATCGCAATACCGTGCTCGTCGGCGGCGGCAATCACTTCGTCATCACGGATAGAACCGCCAGGCTGGATTACACAGGTCACGCCCGCAGCGGCAGCGGCATCAATACCGTCGCGGAACGGGAAGAACGCGTCAGAAGCCATCGAGGAACCTTTCACTTCCAGGCCTTCATCGGCCGCTTTAATACCGGCGATTTTTGCGGAGTACACGCGGCTCATCTGGCCTGCGCCAATACCGATGGTCATATTGTTTTTGGCATAGACGATGGCGTTGGATTTCACGAACTTCGCCACTTTCCAGCAGAACAGCGCATCACGCAGCTCTTGTTCAGTCGGCTGACGTTTGGTGACGACGCGCAGTTCTTCCGCGCCGACCATGCCCAGATCGCGATCCTGAACCAGCAGACCGCCGTTCACGCGTTTGAAATCAAGACCCGGAACACGCTCGCCCCACTGACCGCAGGTCAGGACGCGTACGTTCTGTTTGGCGGCGGTGATTTTCAGGGCTTCTTCGCTGGCGGACGGCGCAATAATCACTTCAACAAACTGACGAGAAATGATGGCCTGCGCGGTTTCCGCATCCAGCTCGCGGTTAAAGGCGATAATGCCGCCGAATGCGGAGGTCGGGTCGGTTTTGTACGCGCGATCGTAAGCATCAAGAATGGAATTGCCGATAGCCACGCCGCAAGGGTTGGCGTGCTTCACAATCACACATGCCGGCTCGGCGAACTCTTTCACGCACTCCAGCGCCGCATCGGTGTCGGCGATGTTGTTATAAGAGAGGGCTTTACCCTGAACCTGGGTTGCGGTAGCAACGGAGGCTTCTTTCACATTCTCTTCTATATAGAAGGCAGCCTGCTGGTGGCTGTTCTCGCCGTAACGCATATCCTGCTTCTTAATGAAGTTCAGGTTCAGCGTGCGTGGGAAGCGACCGGCGGCTTCTTTGCTTTCACCGTGGTAAGCCGGAACCATGCTGCCGAAGTAGTTGGCAATCATGCTGTCGTAGGCGGCAGTGTGTTCGAAGGCTTTGATGGCGAGGTCGAAACGGGTTGCAAGCGTCAGCGATCCTTCGTTGTCATCCATCTCTTTAATAATGGCGTCGTAGTCGCTGCTCTTCACCACTATTGCGACATCTTTATGGTTCTTGGCGGCGGAGCGCACCATCGTTGGGCCGCCGATATCGATGTTCTCAACCGCATCTTCCAGCGAGCAGCCTTCACGAGCAACGGTCTGGGCGAACGGATACAGGTTAACAACCACCATATCGATAGGCTGGATCTGATGTTCTTCCATAATGGCATCGTCCTGGCCGCGACGGCCCAGAATGCCACCATGTACTTTCGGATGCAGGGTCTTCACGCGTCCATCCATCATCTCCGGGAAACCGGTGTAATCGGAAACTTCGGTTACCGGCAGACCTTTTTCTGCTAACAGACGGGCAGTGCCCCCTGTAGACAGCAGCTCCACACCGCGTGCGGAAAGTGCCTGGGCGAATTCGACGATACCGGCTTTGTCAGAAACACTGAGCAGAGCGCGGCGGACTGGACGACGTTGTTGCATGGTAAATCCCCTGGATTTGACTATTACAGAGAGCGTTAGCTGAATTTTTCGCGAAAAACTCAGCTAACGCCCCTAACGGGGCATCTTTATTTTTCGCCCGCATTGTAACGAAAACGTTTGCGCAACGCTCGCGAATTTTTCTCTTTCAATGGTGATCACAATTTTGACAGTGTTTACCGTGGGAAAAATACAGAAATTACATTGATGATTGTGGATAACTCTGTGCGTAAAAAGGTATAAAGCGGGGTTTTGCTGGGGAATGCAGCAGTCAGTCATTTTTCTGCAATTTTTCTATTGCGGCCTGCGGAGAACTCCCTATAATGCGCCTCCATCGACACGGCGGATGTGAATCACTTCACACAAACAGCCGGTTCGGTTGAAGAGAAAAATCCTGAAATTCAGGGTTGACTCTGAAAGAGGAAAGCGTAATATACGCCACCTCGCGACAGTGAG
>NZ_JBJQJE010000032.1:0-32441 GCF_046487585.1 Escherichia sp. WS1265 | reverse complement strand
AGAGCGAAGAGAGTGACTGGTTCAGATGAAAGGAGACCACCGCAAACGCGTCCGGTGGCAGGCCGTCCACTTCCAGCGTGAAACGTAATCCGGTTGACATAGCAACCTCCGGGTTTAAGGAAAAACAGACAGTTCGCTGTTAAAGCGGCTGTAACAGTACAGTGTTACGCTTGCGTTCAGGCACGCTACCGCCGAAGTTTCCGGCATCCGCCATCTCCCGTGAACGTAACCCCTTACTGACAACCTTTCTTTTTACGGCGTAATACAAAAACAGCATCCGGCCTAATAGCCGGATGCTGTTGGCTTAACTTATGCTTCCAGCGGTGCGCGCCAGTCGTCGGCACCGGAGGTGCCAGACTTGACGTGTTCCCACTCTATTTTGCGGTAGGCCAGTGAAACTTCGAGCAACTGGGTGAACTCGCGTTTCGCCGGATCCTGGCAATGCGGCATATGCAGTTTCATATCGACAATCGTCGAATCGGTCAGGCGGGTGGTGAAATAATGCTCCTGTTTGCCTTCCACAGAGGTACGCCACCAGTGAAGTTCAGTGGTTGGCAGCATTTCGCCGGAGGCCAGTGCGTTGTACATCAGCGGAACAGCTTTGTTCAGCGCCACGGTAAAAATGAACGGCTTGTGAGCACGCTGACCCGCAGGCTGGCCGGACTGAGGATCGGTCGGGACAGTAACGTTATGCAGGAATTCCTGCACCAGCATCTCGTCTTCGTGCCCCTGCACATAGATGTTGCCGACAGAATCAGCGGTAAATGCACCTGCAGTAATATTTCCCTGGGTCTGACCTGTGATGGAGATATAACACGGTGTTGGCATTTGTAAACTCCTTGTTAACGTGGTTAATTACTACTTACAATGACCTGCCGTTAATCCCAGACAGGCAGATGCAGCTCACTTCACGGAACCGCATCATTTTTCAGTATTTTTTACATACAAACCGAGCTAGAATTTACGGTTGTCGTAAAAACTATTTTTAAAATCATTAAATCTCTTATTCAGCAATAAGTTAATAATATATATCTGGATAACCATACCCAACTATTCAAAGTCCGTATTGCCTCCATAAAATGGCCAAAGCTGAATCATGAATAAATATTGTATTTATCCTTTCTGAATTATCATTTTGATAATTTTTGAGATATTCCTTAAAAATACCCACTTAATCAATCACAAAACAAATATATAAACAAGCAATCATCAGATTAGCTTATGTTTAATGAAATTATTGTATAATTCAATAAGTTACATAAAAGCTATATATTTAAATTATTGCCATAATACACCTGACGCGAATTGCACAGGTTCACACAATCTATTTAACGCTTGCAGAATACCCCTCTTTACGATCGATAAAAAGTCCTTTTCTTATTTATTTTGAAGCGTAGAATGCGGGGTGATGAAGGAGTGGTGATTTTATTTTCACCGCCATTATGGCGGCATTGCCGATATTTTTTTGCGGTACAAATATGCCGTGTTCATGGCCTGTACGAGATAACATGACGGATCACTTTTATGAGCAAAAAATTTGAAGGCAGCGTCGCGCCTCGCGAGCGTATAAATATATCCTATGTCCCGAAGACGGACGGCCAGACGGCTGAAGTAGAGCTTCCGCTTAACATGCTCGTTGTCGGCGATACCGGAAATACGCAGGAGACATCCCCACTGGATGAACGTCAGGCAGTTTCCGTTAACAAGCACAATTTCGGTGCAGTAATGGCTGAAGCAGCCATTGGCCTCAATTTTACCGTCCCCGCCACGCTGAAGGGAAGCACAACGGACGATGAACTGAATGTGGCGCTGAATATCAAGTCACTGGATGATTTTTCACCGGACAGCGTGGCCCGGCAGGTTCCGGAAGTGAATAAATTGCTGGAACTGCGTGAAGCACTGACTGCGCTGAAGGGGCCGATGGGCAACCTTCCGGCATTCCGTACCCAGCTCCAGGCATTGCTGGAAAATGAGGAGTCCCGCGAGCAGTTGCTTAAAGAAATCGGCCAGGTGAGTGGGAAATAACCACCACTATTTCATTAAACAGGGTTATCCAGACATGGCGGCACACAAAAATATCTCCGGGAAACACCCCCTCTCTGACGAAGACATTTTGCAGGCGGTTTACCGGGTATGTTTCAGCCCGTCCGGTGAAATCAACCGGGATGGCGTGGATGCGCTGATTACAACACTGGATCGCCGTATCAGTGATCTATTGGATGAGATTATCCATCTTTGTGAGTTTCAGCAGAGCGCGCCGTACTGACGGCGCGTACTTCACTGACGGCGAAAACCCGGTTTCAGAAACACAGCTAAAACAGAAGGATTTTCAGTATGTCTTTACAGGAAGAGGAACTCGTTTCCAGTCATGCCGGGCAGACTGATCAGGCGTCGTCGCTGCTTGATCAAATCATGGCACAGACCCGTATTCAGCCCGGTTCGGAAGGTTATGACGTTGCCCGCCAGGGTGTGACAGCCTTTATTGCCAGCATCCTGCAATCCACTGCATCTGCCGAACCGGTCAATAAACTGGCCGTGGACAGCATGATTGCAGATATAGATGAACGCATCAGCCGCCAGATGGATGTCATCATCCATGCGCCTGCCTTTCAGCAGGTCGAGTCGTTCTGGCGCTCACTGAAAACCATGGTGGATCGCGTTGATTTCCGTGAAAACATCAAGGTCAACGTGCTTCATGTCACGAAGCAGGAACTTCTGGAAGACTTTGAATTTGCCCCAGAAATTATTCAGTCCGGATTTTATAAACACGTTTATTCGTCCGGATTCGGACAGTTTGGTGGTGAACCCATCGCTGCCGTGCTGGGCGCTTATGAGTTCAAAAATACCGCTCCTGACATGAAACTGCTGCAATACGTCAGTGCTGTGGGCGCAATGGCGCACGCACCGTTCCTCTCCTCCGTTTCCCCGGAGTTTATGGGGCTGAACTCGTGGACCGAACTGCCTAATATCAAAGATCTTTATGCCATCTTTGAAGGTCCGGCCTACACCAAATGGCGCGCCCTGCGTGACTCGGAAGATTCGCGCTATTTAGGGCTTACGGCACCCCGCTTCCTGCTTCGCCAGCCTTATTCACCAACAGATAACCCTGTTAAGAACTTTAACTATCACGAAGATGTCAGCCGGAACCACGAAGATTATCTGTGGGGTAATACGGCCTGGATGCTGGCGTGCAATGTCGCAGACAGTTTTGCCAAATACCGCTGGTGTCCAAATATCATCGGTCCGCAAAGCGGCGGCGCAGTGAAAGATCTGCCGGTGCATCTGTTCGAAACGATGGGTCAGATTCAGGCCAAAATCCCAACCGAGGTGCTGGTCACCGATCGCCGCGAATTTGAACTGGCTGAAGAGGGTTTTATCACCCTTACCATGCGTAAAGACTCTGATAATGCAGCCTTTTTCTCTGCAAACTCGGTACAAAAACCGAAGCACTTTCCGGGCAAAGACGCAGAAACCAACTATAAGTTGGGTACGCAGCTTCCTTATCTCTTCATCATCAATCGGTTAGCGCACTACATCAAGGTGTTGCAGCGTGAACAACTGGGGTCATGGAAAGAAAGGAGCGACTTAGAGAGGGAGCTTAATACCTGGATCCGTCAGTATGTTGCCGACCAGGAAAACCCGCCTGCGGACGTGCGCAGCCGCAAGCCTCTGCGTGCTGCCAGAGTTGAGGTTATGGATGTGGAAGGCGAACCCGGCTGGTACCAGGTCGCGCTGAGCGTGCGGCCCCATTTTAAATTTATGGGGGCAAACTTTGAGCTATCCCTGGTTGGCCGGTTAGACAGGGAGTAACACGCCATGATACCGGATCGGGAAAGAACCACAGGTTCTCTTTTTGAGCGTATGGAAGCCTCACCGGCCAGAAACTGGCAAGGAAGCAGTATTCATGCGCTCAGGCAGTCCATTCGCCAGAACCTGCGAAACATTCTTAATACCCGGTCCGGTAGTTGCCGGGGTGCGCCTGAACTGGGCATTGATGAACCTGCAGGGGCTGAAAACTTCCGCGAATCAATGAGTCTGGCCATCGCGCAATGTATAGAACGCTATGAACCCCGGATCTCACACGCTGAAGTGCAGGCTGTGGTTTCATCCGCCGCCAGCCCGCTGGATATGACGTTTCATATTACAGCCAGGGTGACATTTAACGAAACGCATGAAGTGCTTGAATTTGATATGGCACCGAATGGCAGCCAGCATTATCGGGTGGACTGACAGATGGAATTTGAAGAACGCTATTTCCGGGAAGAACTCGATTACCTGCGCCAGCTCAGCAAGCTGCTGGCAACGGAAAAACCCCATCTTGCCCGCTTCCTGGCCGAAAAAGATGCGGATCCGGATATTGAACGCCTGCTGGAAGGCGTGGCTTTTCTTACCGGCAATCTCCGCCAGAAAATTGAGGATGAATTCCCAGAACTGACGCACGGGCTTATTAAGATGCTCTGGCCTAATTACCTGCGTCCGGTTCCGGCAATGACCCTTATTGAATATACGCCGGATATGGATAAGTCTTCTGTGCCGGTGTTAATCCCCCGTAATGAGCAGTTTACAACCAAAGCCGGGGAAATCAGAGTCGATGAAGTGCTGCCCTCCGATGCTAAAAAGGAGGAGCCGCCTCCCTGTACCTTCACCCTCTGCCGGGATATCTGGCTGCTGCCCGTTCGCCTGGAGCAGATTGAAAACCGCAGTACGACCCGTAATGGTGTTATCAACATCACCTTTTCGGTCGCACCGGGAACGGACTTCCGCACGCTGGATCTGAACAAACTTCGCTTCTGGCTCGGCAATGACGACAACTATACCCGTGACCAGCTTTATTTATGGTTCTGTGAATACTTGCAGGGTGCCGACCTGACTGTGGGTGAACAGCATATTCGCCTGCCTGAGTTTATGCTGAAAGCTGTCGGTTTTGAGCCGCAGGATGCCATGCTGCCCTGGCCGAAAAACCTCCACAGCGGCTACCGGATCCTTCAGGAGTATTTCTGTTACCCGGATGCGTTTCTCTTTTTTGATCTTTGTGGTTGCCCGGCGTTGCCTGACGGATTGCAGGCTGAATCCTTTACCCTGCAACTGCGTTTTTCGCGCCCATTGCCCGTGGACATCCGGCTGCGCCGCGATTCTCTGCGCCTGTATTGCGCACCTGCCATTAATTTATTTATCCACCATGCAGAAGCCATCACGCTGGACAACCGGCGGGCAGACTATCCGCTGGTTCCCAGCCGCCACTATCCGGAACATTACGATGTCTTTTCCGTTAACGGCGTGGTGAGCCAGGTGCAGGATATGTTCAGGAAAAAAGATCTGGGGCGTCCTGTTTCGACGCAGGCCGCGCGCCAGTGGCCTGCCTTTGAAAGTTTCAGCCATCAGATGGAATACAGCCGGAAGCGGGAAGTGGTGTACTGGCATCACCGGACCAAAACATCCCTGTTCCATCGCGGCTTTGATCATACCCTTGCTTTTATACATGCTGATGGCAGTTATCCGTCAGACGAATCGCTGCTCAGTAATGAAGTGGTTTCGGTATCGCTGACCTGTACCAACCGTGAGCTTCCGTCACAAATTCGTTCCGGCGATATCACCGGCACAACCGGTAAAAATGCGGCTGTTGCTTCATTTCGCAACATTACCCGCCCGACGCAACCGCTCTGGCCGGTCATTGATGGCAGCCTGCACTGGTCCCTGCTCTCCGCCATGAACCTGAATTATCTGTCATTACTGGATACGGACGCGCTGAAGCAGGTCATCGCCAACTTTGATCGCCACGCAATCCATCATCCGCAGACGGCGCGGCTGTCACAACAAAAGCTGGATGCCATTGAGCGTCTGGAGACCCGCCCTGTCGATCGCCTGTTTACGGGCATTCCCGTCCGGGGGCTGGCCTCCACGCTGTATCTGCACCCGGAGCCGTTTGTCTGTGAAGGGGAAATGTATCTGCTTGGTACGGTGCTTTCGCATTTTCTGTCGCTGTACGCCAGCGTTAACTCATTCCACATGCTGACCGTTGTGAACACAGAAAGCCAGGAGACATGGAAATGGACGGAAAGAACCGGGCAGCATCCTCTTATCTGAGTCCGGGAAATCCCCCGGCAGATAAAGAGCAGAATGATCCGCTGGCACAGGTTTTTCATAACGCCTGCTCTTACAATTTTTTTGCCATGGCGGAGCTGTTGCACCGCCTGGCACAGGGTGAAAAGGGGACGCTGGAATTATCCCTGCGCGACGATCCGGCACAGGAAACCCTGCGTTTCAGCGCCGATGCCAGCCTTGCGTTTCCCCTGAGTGATATCAGTGCGCTGAAACGGGATACGTCAGGGTCATTCAGGATGACCACCACCTTTATGGGGTTACAGGGGAGCCAGTCGCCTCTCCCCGGTTATTACCTCGATCACCTGGCCTGGAAAGCGGTACATGAACAAAGTCCGGTAGGTGATTTTCTGGATATGTTCAGCCACCGCCTGACCCAGTTTGTCTGGCATATCTGGCGTAAGTACCGCTATCACATCAGTTTTCGTAACGGCGGTGTGGATGCGTTCTCGCAGCGCATGTACTCCCTTGTCGGGCTGGGCCACCGCCACCTTCGCGATAAGCTGGCGATTAATCACAGCAAAATGCTGGCGTATTCCGGGATCCTGGCAAATCCGGGACGATCCCCGGAAATCATCTGCGGTCTGGTGTCCCACTGCTTTGATTTGTCAGACGTGATGCTGCAAAACTGGCAACGTCGCAAGGTGGATATTGAACCGGATCAGCAAAATAGCCTGGGGAGCTATTCACTTAAAAATGGCGAAAAACTGGCAGGAAGATCGGTACTGGCCAACTTTGTTCTGGGTACACGGGTGCCCGATCTCAGCGGAAAATTCCAGCTCAGTATTACCAGCCTGACCCGAAAACAGTTCCTCTCTTTTCTGCCGTCCGGCGAAAACTTCCTGCCACTGACGATGTTTGTGTCCTTCATCCTGCGCGATCAGCTTGCCTGGGACTTACATCTGGGGCTGGCGCCGGAGCAGGTGGGCGCAATGCGCCTGGGCGATAACAAAAGTGCGCTGCTGGGCTGGACCAGCTTCCTCGGCACACCGGAAGAACGACCCTCAGTCACCATCAGGGTACGGTCGTAAATTATGATAATCACGGAGCAGAATATGCCGGAAGAGAAACTACAGACGCTTTCATTGCAGGTCATTAACGGCAGTGAGCTGGAAAGCGGGCGGGCGGCGCGCTGTCTGTTCACACAGCAGGGAAATGTCGGCCATGGCCCCGAATGCCACTGGTCGGTACAGGATCGTCAGCAGAGCATTCCGGCTCAGGCTTTTACCGTTATCCTGCACGATGGCACATTTTGTCTGCGCCCGCAGACGGCACAACTGTGGCTGAACCAGGCAAAAGTCACAGCAACATCAGACCTGATACAGCTGCGCCAGGGCGATGAGATCCAGATAGGGCGTCTGATGGTGAGGGTTCATCTGAACCGGGGAGATATCCCCCATTACGATGAGGAAATGGCCACTCCCGAAACCATCGTCACCAATCGCGATATGCTCACGGATACCCTGCTGTCAACGGAGGGTGCGCCACACTATCCGGGAATGACTCACCGGCATCAGCTTGCAGACACCGTGGTAAACGGTTTTTCTGCCGATCCACTCCAGGCACTTCAGTCCGAAAGCCTGATTACCACGGGCGATCCGCTTTCAGGCATTGCGGCTGTCCGGCCATCGGCACCGCTGTCCGATCCGGCAAGTAATGGGGGGATCAATACGCCGTTTATGAATCTGCCGCCCATTTATGCCAGCCCCGGCGATCGTAATGATGACGTCTCTGTGGCAGAAATGGCGCAACGCCACCTTGCGGTCACCCCCTTACTGCGCGGTCTCGGCGGTTCGCTTACCGTGAGCAATTCCGACGATGCGGATGATTTTCTGGAAGAGGCCGGACGCACGTTACAGGCCGCAATAAAAGGTCTGCTCGATTTGCAGCAACAGCGTAACAGCCTCTCAGACAAACATTTGCGCCCGCTGGAAGATAACCCGCTGCGCCTGAACATGGATTACGCCACCGCGCTCGACGTGATGTTTGCCGAAGGTAAAAGTCCGGTACATCTGGCGGCTCCCGCCGCTGTCAGTGAAAGCCTGCGCAATGTCCGCCACCACGAAGAAGCTAACCGGGCAGCGATTGTGGAGTCGCTTCGTGTCCTGCTGGATGCTTTCTCACCACAAAATCTGCTGCGCCGCTTTGTGCAGTACCGCCGCAGCCATGAACTGCGCCAGCCGCTGGATGATGCCGGAGCATGGCAAATGTACAGCCATTATTACGAAGAACTGGCCTCCGATCGCCAGCAGGGGTTTGAGATGCTGTTTAACGAGGTCTACGCCCAGGTCTATGACCGGGTGCTTCGTGAAAAACAGCGGGAGCCGGAAGCATGAACAGGAAGGCGTTTCTGGCCTGCGTGCTGATGTGCGTCATATTAACCGGCTGCGAAACGGCGAAAAAAATCAGCGAGGTGATCAAAAACCCGGATATCCAGGTCGGGAGCCTGAAGGAGCAACCTTCGGAAATAACCGTCACCCTGCTGACCGAACCGGACACCAATACCAATGCGGAGGGTGAATCAGCCGCCGTGGATGTGCAACTGGTGTACCTGACTGACGACTCAAAATTGCTGGCAGCCGACTATGACCAGATAGCCAGTACGCCGCTACCGGATGTGCTGGGTAAAAACTATATCGACCACCAGGATTTCAACCTGTTGCCGGACACCATCAAAACCCTGCCGCCGGTAAAGCTGGATGAGAAAACGCAGTTTATTGGTGTCGTGGCCTATTTCTCCGATGACCAGGCCACTGAATGGAAACAAATCGAGACGGTGGAAGGAACCGGCCACCATTACCGCCTGCTGGTGCATGTACGTCAAAGCAGCATCGAAATGAAAAAAGAGGATGAATAATTATGGCAACCACCCGCAACAAGGTGATGTGGCAGGAAGGGATGCTGATGCGCCCACACCACTTCCAGCAACAGCAGCGTTACAACGACTACCTGGATAACCAGCGTTTCCGGGCCATGAATGATTTATCCTGGGGATTTACCGAACTCACCCTCAACAATGAACTGCTGGCGCAGGGTAAGATCATGATTGACAGCGCGTCAGGCACACTGCCCGACGGCACCGTCTTTTCTATCCCCGACCAGGACGCACTGCCCGATCCGCTGCACCCGCAACATTTTCCGGACGAAAGAAGCCGCAATATTTACCTCGCTCTGCCGGTCGCCAGTGATGTGAGAAATGAAATCAGCGACGGGCGGCGAATCGGGCGTTACCGGCTGAATTATGCCGATGTCCGGGATCTGCATTCAGAAGAAGGTGACGCGCGAACACTGACGCTGGGTCAACTGACGCCGCGCATTATGAGCGGTGCAGAAGATATGAGCGCCTATATTACGCTCCCGCTTTGCCGTATCAGCGATCGCCATGCCGACGGCTCCCTGACGCTGGATGACGATTTTATCCCCTCCTGCCAGAATATTCAGGTCAGTAAGAAACTGCGTGTTTATCTCAAAGAGGTACAGGGGGCCATTGGCGGACGGGCAAGCGATCTGGCAAACCGCATTGGCTCTCCGGCGCAGAGCGGCATCGCGGATGTGGCGGAATTTATGATGTTGCAGTTACTTAACCGTAACCAGACCCGGTTTACCCATCGCGCTCGTCGATCCCAGCTCCACCCGGAAGATTTCTACCTTGATCTTGCCGGGTTGCTGGGTGAACTGATGACCTTTACCGAGCCGTCGCGCCTGCCCTGCCCGCTTGATGTGTATGATCATCATGACCTGACCAAAACATTTAAAACGCTGTTACCGGAAGTCAAACGGGCGCTGCATACCGTACTGTCGCCAAGAGCCGTTAATCTGCCGCTGCATCTGCGTGACGGTATCTGGCAGGCCGATATCCATGACACAGAACTGCTGCAATCTGCCACCTTTGTGCTGGCCGTGGCGGCAAACATGCCGGTCGATCAGATCCAGCGCCAGTTTATCCAGCAGTCGAAAATTTCCTCGCCGGAAAAAATCCGCAATATGGTCAGTGTGCAGATACCCGGCATTCCATTGCGTGCCCTGATGGTGGCTCCCCGCCAGCTTCCTTACCATTCCGGGTTCAGCTATTTCGAACTCGACAAGAGCGGCCAGGCCTGGACAGAAATGGCTGCCGCCGGGGCCGTTGCACTGCATGTATCCGGCAGTTTCCCGGATCTGAACATGCAACTGTGGGCGATAAGAGGGTAAGACGATGGATGAGGGGTCACTGTCTCTGCCACCATTTACCGGACACCACGAAAAAAGCCAGCGCGACTATCATCTCGCGCTTCGTGGCAACAGCCTGAATCCGATGATCGACGCAGCCACGCCGCTCCTCGGTATGGTGATGCGCCTTTCAACCATGAACAGTCAGACGATGCCGGAGCATCTTTTTGCTCAGGTGGTGACGGATGTTCAGGCCGTGGAGCAACTGCTTCAGGAGCAGGGCTACGAACCGGGCGTGATTATCTCGTTTCGCTACATCCTCTGCACGTTTATTGATGAAGCGGCGCTCGGTAACGGCTGGTCGAACAAGAACGAGTGGATCAAGCAGTCATTGCTGGTCCATTTCCACAACGAAGCCTGGGGTGGAGAGAAAGTTTTCATCCTGCTGGAGCGCCTGATCCGTGAACCCAAACGTTACCAGGATCTGCTGGAATTTCTCTGGCTCTGTTTTTCTCTGGGATTTCGCGGGCGCTACAAAGTGGCAGCACAGGATCAGGGGGAATTTGAGCAGATCTACCGCCGCCTGTACCACGTCCTGCATAAACTACGCGGCGATGCCCCTTTCCCGCTGTTATACCAGGACAAAAAAACCCAGGGCGGGCGTTATCAGCTCATCAGTCGCCTGACCATTAAACATATTTTTTGTGGTGGCGTTGTCGTGCTGGCGTTGTTTTACCTGTTCTATCTGTTGCGGTTGGACAGCCAGACGCAGGACATCCTGCACCAGCTAAACAAATTACTTCGATAAGGACGTTTATGATCCAGATTGATCTTCCCACGCTGGTAAAACGGCTTAACCTGTTCTCCCGCCAGGCGCTGGAGATGGCCGCCTCTGAATGTATGAGCCAGCAGGCAGCGGAAATTACCGTCAGCCATGTGCTTATTCAGATGCTCGCCATGCCACGCAGCGACCTGCGGGTTATTACCCGCCAGGGCGATATTGGCATGGAAGAGTTGCGCCAGGCGCTGACGGTGGAGAACTACACAACTGCCCGTTCTGCGGACAGCTACCCGGCATTTTCCCCGATGCTGGTTGAGTGGCTGAAAGAGGGCTGGCTGCTGGCGTCGGCTGAGATGCAGCACAGCGAATTGCGTGGCGGCGTGTTGCTGCTGGCCCTGCTGCATTCGCCGCTGCGTTATATACCGCCTGCTGCCGCCCGGTTGTTGACCGGCATTAACCGTGACCGTCTGCAACAGGACTTTGTACAGTGGACACAGGAGTCGGCGGAATCAGTCGTGCCGGATGCAGACGGTAAAGTCGCAGGCACACTGACGGACGCTGCTGACACCCTGCTTGCCCGCTACGCCAAAAACATGACCGCAGACGCCCGTAACGGCAGGCTTGACCCGGTACTGTGCCGCGACCACGAAATCGACCTGATGATCGACATTCTCTGCCGCCGCCGCAAGAACAACCCGGTGGTGGTGGGCGAAGCAGGCGTGGGTAAAAGTGCCTTAATCGAAGGGCTGGCGCTGCGCATCGTGGCAGGCCAGGTGCCGGACAAACTGAAAAACACCGATATCATGACCCTTGACCTAGGCGCATTGCAGGCCGGGGCGTCGGTGAAGGGCGAATTCGAAAAACGCTTCAAGGGGCTGATGGCGGAGGTCATTTCCTCTCCGGTGCCGGTCATTCTGTTTATTGACGAAGCACATACCCTGATTGGCGCGGGCAACCAGCAGGGCGGGCTGGATATCTCCAACCTGCTCAAACCGGCGCTGGCGCGCGGCGAACTGAAAACCATCGCCGCCACCACCTGGAGCGAATACAAAAAATACTTCGAGAAAGATGCCGCCCTGTCGCGCCGCTTCCAGCTGGTGAAGGTCAGCGAACCCAACGCCGCCGAAGCCACCATTATTCTGCGTGGTCTGTCGGCGGTCTATGAACAGTCTCACGGCGTGCTGATTGATGATGACGCCTTGCAGGCCGCAGCAACGCTGAGCGAACGTTATCTCTCCGGGCGTCAGTTGCCGGACAAAGCCATTGATGTGCTGGATACCGCCTGCGCCCGCGTCGCCATTAACCTTTCCTCGCCGCCGAAGCAAATCTCGGCGCTGACCACTCTGAGCCACCAGCAGGAGGCGGAAATTCGCCAGCTTGAGCGCGAGCTTCGCATCGGGCTGCGTACCAACACCTCACGGATGACCGAGGTGCTGGTGCAGTACGATGAAACGCTGACGGCGCTGGATGAACTGGAAGCGGCCTGGCATCAGCAGCAGGCGCTGGTCCGGGAGATTATCGCGCTGCGCCAGCAGTTGCTGGGCGTGGCAGAAGACGATGCGGCGTCGTTGCCGGACGCAGATGCCGCGGAGGATACGCCGCCAGAGTCAGAGTCAGAACAGGATAATACCGGTGCCGTACCGGCTGATGAGGCCGACAGAGAACAGCCGGAAGAGACCGCTGAAACAGTTTCCCCGGTACAGCGGCTGGCCCAGCTCACTGCCGAACTGGACGCCCTGCATAACGACCGGTTGCTGGTCTCCCCGCACGTCGATAAAAAACAGATTGCGGCGGTGATTGCCGAATGGACCGGCGTGCCGCTCAACCGCCTGTCGCAGAATGAAATGTCGGTCATCACCGACCTGCCGAAATGGCTGGGCGACACCATCAAAGGCCAAGACCTGGCGATTGCCAGCCTGCATAAGCATCTACTGACCGCACGCGCCGACCTGCGTCTTCCGGGACGCCCGCTCGGTGCGTTCCTGCTGGCTGGCCCCAGCGGTGTGGGTAAAACCGAAACCGTCCTGCAACTGGCAGAGCTGCTCTACGGCGGTCGCCAGTACCTGACCACCATCAATATGTCCGAATTCCAGGAGAAACACACCGTCTCGCGGCTGATTGGTTCGCCTCCGGGCTACGTTGGCTACGGTGAAGGCGGCGTACTGACCGAAGCGATTCGCCAGAAACCCTACTCGGTAGTACTGCTCGATGAAGTGGAAAAAGCGCACCCGGATGTGCTCAACCTGTTCTACCAGTCGTTCGATAAGGGCGAAATGGCAGACGGTGAAGGCCGCCTGATTGACTGCAAAAATATCGTCTTCTTCCTGACGTCCAACCTCGGCTACCAGGTAATAGTCGAGCACGCCGATGACCCGGAAACCATGCAGGAAGAACTGTATCCGGTGCTGGCCGACTTCTTCAAACCTGCCCTGCTGGCGCGTATGGAAGTGGTGCCGTATCTGCCGCTGTCGAAAGAGACGCTCGCCACCATTATCGCCGGAAAACTGGCCCGTCTGGATAACGTGCTGCGCAGTCGCTTTGGTGCAGAAGTGGTCATTGAACCGGAAGTGACGGACGAAATCATGAGCCGCGTCACCCGCGCGGAAAACGGCGCGAGGATGCTGGAATCGGTCATCGATGGCGACATGCTACCGCCGCTCTCGCTGCTGCTGTTGCAGAAAATGGCGGCTAACACGGCGATTGCCCGGATTCGGTTGTCGGCGGTGGACGACGCATTTACGGCAGACGTGGAAGATGCTCAGAACGACGAGTCCGTCACAAAGGATGAAACGGTTTTATGAGCAGGTTGCGCGTTTTCCGGCAGACAGGATGGTTTATCGCGGGCCTGATGACGGGCTTACCCGCCACTGCCGCGCCCGCAGAAACATCGTCAATGGCCGGTGTGGCGGTCGCCGTCGCCACCACGCCCCCGCCGGATGCGACAGCCACGTCACAGGCCATGCAGTCCTGTCGGCGGGAGTCCGCGGCGCTGGAGCGGCTTGACTGCTATGACCGCCTGCTGGCACCGCTGTCCCCGTCAGGGTTTGACGGGGCGCTGGTCAAAGCCGGTTTTGTGGGCGAGGCCTGGACCCGCGCCACAGAGCAGGAAAAACGCCGCGAGGGCAACACCACAGAACTGCTGGTGACGCAGGTGCCGGGGGAGCGCCCGACGGTGGTGATAACCACCCCGGCTATCGGCCATGTTCCGCCGCGCCCGGTGCTGATGTTCAGTTGCGTGGACAATATCACCCGGATGCAGGTGGCGCTGATGCACCCTCTGGATGTCCATGATATCGCCGTCACTCTGAATGCCGACAGCCGGGCATTGCGTAGCCACTGGTTTGTGCGCGAGAACGGCACCCTGCTGGAGTCCAGCCGGGGGCTGTCCGGGATTGATGAAATTAAGCAACTGTTCGGCGCAAAAACGCTGACAGTGGATACCGGCGCAGATAACGCCGCAGGAAAGCTGACCTTTAACATTGACGGGCTGGCAAGGGCGATTGCCCCCCTGCGCGTTGCCTGCCACTGGGCGGGAGAATAAAAATATGGCAATGGACTTACGCGATCCGAATGTCTGGATAACGCACCTGCTGGAAAACCTGCCGGAAGAAAAACTGGCATCGGCGCTGAAAGATGACAACCCGGACTGGGAGTATATCGACGGCGAAATCGTCAAACTGGGATCTCTGGCCCACAGTCAACTGGATATCCCGGAACTCCAGCGCCGGGGGCTGGTCATTCTGGCTTCGGAGAGTAAGGACTTTCGTCTGCTGGCGCATCTGCTGAGAACCCTGCAACACGCCGGTGATCCTCATCTCGCATTGCGCCTGCTGGCGCTGTATGTGGAGCATTACTGGTCGGTGGCTGCGCCGCAGAATATGGCACATAAAAAACGCTTTGCCAGCCAGGTCATTAAACGCTTCGAAACAGGTATTGAAGGCTTTTCACAGAACGCCGCCACAGCGCAGCGCGACGCGCTGTCAGGGGAACTGGCGAAACTGGCGCAGTGCTGGCAGTCACATAACGCCCCGGAACTGGCACTGGCTACCGATGATCTTTTTGCCCTGTACCAGCGTGCGTTTAATCGTGCGGCACCGGCTCCTGCCCCCACTCCGGCGGCCTCCGATAGTTCACGACAGACCACCGCCACGTCTGAAAGCGGCGTGACGCAACCCAGTGCTCCGGCTCCCCAAATCGCCATCGACAGTCACGACGACAAAGCCTGGCGCGACACGCTGTTAAAAGTGGCGGCTATTTTATGTGAACGCCAGCCGGACTCGCCGCAGGGCTATCGCCTGCGCCGCCATGCCCTGTGGCAATCCATCACCAGTACACCCCAGGCGGAAAGCGATGGACGTACCCCATTGGCTGCGGTCTCTGCCGATATGGTGGCGGATTACCAGTCCCGGCTTGCCAGCGCGGATATGGCGCTGTGGCAGCAGGTTGAGAAAAGCGTATTGCTGGCTCCTTACTGGCTGGACGGTCACTGTCCTTCTGCACAGACGGCACTGCGTCTGGGTTACAAACAGGTGGCAGACACCATCCGCGATGAGGTCATCCGCTTCCTTGAGCGTCTGCCCCAGCTTACCGGGCTGCTGTTTAATGACCGCACACCGTTTCTCAGTGAGCAGACGAAACAATGGCTGGCAGCTTCGCCCGACGGCAAAGTTGCACCGGTTGCGCAAATCGGTGAGGAATCGCAGGCAGCCAGAGCCTGTTTTGCTGGGCAGGGTCTGGAGGCGGCGCTGCGATATCTGGACATGCTACCCGAAGGCGATCCCCGCGATCAGTTTCACCGCCAGTACCTTGCCGCACAGTTGACGGAGGAGGCGGGGCTGATACAGCTTGCGCAGCAACAGTACCGGATGTTGTTGATGATAGGGAGTCAGATGATGGTGTCTGACTGGGAGCCATCATTACTTACGCAGCTTGAACAAAAATTCACGGCAGAACAATAAAAGAGAACAGGAGTTTTTGTGTTCAGATTACCAACACCCCGACTACTCAGCGGACTCAAATCAGCCCTACGCCCGGCGATGCCCCGGTTTAAAGTCTCCGCTTTCTGGCTGCTGATACTGGCGTGGATTTTTCTGCTGGTATGGATCTGGTGGAAAGGCCCGACGTGGACGCTGTATGAAGAACAGTGGCTCAAACCACTGGCGAACCGCTGGCTGGCAACGGCGGCATGGGGGATTATCGCCCTAGTGTGGCTTACCGTCCGGATGATGAAGCGCCTGCAACAGCTTGAAAAAATGCAAAAGCAGCAGCGCGAGGAGGCCATTGATCCGCTCAGTGTGGAGCTGAACGCCCAGCAGCGTTACCTTGACCGCTGGCTGCTGCGCCTGCAACGCCATCTCGACAACCGCCGTTTCCTGTGGCAGTTGCCGTGGTATATGGTCATCGGCCCGGCGGGCAGTGGCAAAACGACACTGCTGCGCGAGGGTTTTCCGTCCGACATTATTTATGCCCCGGAGGGCGCACGCGGCGCAGAACAACGCCTGTACCTCACGCCCCATGTCGGTAAACAGGCGGTGATCTTTGATATCGACGGCACACTCTGCGCTCCCGCTGATGCGGATATCCTGCATCGCCGTCTGTGGGAACATGCCCTCGGCTGGCTGAAAGAAAAGCGCGCGCGCCAGCCGCTGAACGGGATTATTCTGACACTCGATTTACCCGATCTGCTTACCGCAGACAAACGCCGCCGCGAACATCTGTTACAGACGCTGCGCAGCCGCTTGCAGGATATACGCCAGCATCTTCACTGCCAGTTACCGGTTTACGTGGTACTCACCCGGCTTGATTTATTGCAGGGTTTTGCCGCCCTGTTCCAGTCACTGAACAGACAGGATCGCGATGCAATTCTAGGGGTCACGTTCACCCGCCGCGCCCATGAAAATGATGACTGGCGAACAGAGTTGAATGCTTTCTGGCAGACATGGGTGGATCGAATGAACCTAGCGTTGCCGGATCTGATGGTCGCTCAGACTCACACCCGCGCGTCTTTATTTAGTTTTTCCCGCCAGATGCAGGGAAGCCGTGAACCACTGGTGTCACTGCTTGAGGGTCTGCTTGACGGCGAAAATATGAACGTGATGCTGCGTGGCGTCTATCTCACCTCTTCGCTTCAGCGCGGACAGATGGATGATATTTTCACCCAGTCTGCCGCCCGCCAATACCGGCTGGGCAATAACCCACTGGCGTCCTGGCCTCTGGTGGACACCGCACCCTATTTCACCCGTAGCCTGTTCCCGCAGGCGTTACTCGCAGAGCCTAATCTGGCAACGGAGAGCCGCGCCTGGCTGATGCGTTCCCGTCGCCGCCTGACGGTTTTCTCTGCCACTGGCGGCGTGGCGGCACTGCTGCTCATCACCGGCTGGCATCACTATTACAATGGTAACTATCAGTCCGGCATCACCGTGCTTAAGCAGGCCAAAGCCTTTATGGATGTGCCGCCTCCGCAGGGGGAAGATGACTATGGCAACCTGCAACTGCCGCTGCTGAACCCGGTACGCGATGCCACTCTGGCCTACGGTGACTGGGGCGACCGCAGCCGCCTTGCGGAGATGGGATTATATCAGGGGCGACGCATCGGGCCTTATGTGGAACGGACCTACCTGCAACTGCTGGAGCAACGCTATCTTCCGTCGCTGTTTAACGGGCTGGTCAAAGAGATGAACGCCGCGCCACCGGAGAGTGAGGAAAAACTCGCCGTGCTGCGCGTGATGCGAATGCTGGAGGATAAGAGCGGACGTAACAATGAGGTGGTGAAGCAGTATATGGCAAAACGCTGGAGCGAAAAGTTCCACGGCCAGCGCGATATCCAGGCGCAACTGATGTCCCATCTTGACTACGCGCTGGCTCACACAGACTGGCATGCAGAGCGTCAGGCGGGCGACGGTGACGCTATCAGCCGCTGGACGCCGTATGACAAGCCCGTTGTGTCAGCACAGAAAGAACTAAGCAAACTACCTGTCTACCAGCGAGTTTACCAGAGCCTGAAAACGCGGGCGCTGGGCGTTCTTCCTGCCGACCTCAATCTGCGTGACCAGGTAGGGCCAACCTTTGACCAGGTGTTTACATCTGCCGATGACAATAAACTGGTTGTTCCACAGTTTCTTACCCGTTACGGCCTGCAAAGCTATTTTGTAAAACAGCGCGATGAACTGGTTGAACTGACGGCGATGGATTCCTGGGTACTCAACCTCACCCGCAGCGTGAAATACAGTGACGCCGACCGGGCGGAAATCCAGCGCCAGTTGACCGAGCAGTATATCAGCGACTACACCGCCACCTGGCGGGCCGGGATGGACAATCTGAATATCCGCAATTTTGAGTCCATCGGACAACTGACCGGGGCGCTGGAGCAGGTTATCAGCGGTGACCAGCCTTTGCAGCGGGCGCTGACCGTGCTGCGTGACAACACACAACCAGGCGCCTTTTCTGAAAAGCTATCTGCTAAAGAACGGGATGAGGCCCTGGCTGAACCAGACTACCAGTTACTCACCCGCCTTGGGCATGAGTTCGCCCCGGAAAACAGTACCCTGACAGTCCAGAAAGATAAAGAAAGCACGATGCAGGCCGTGTACCTGCAGCTCACCGAGTTACACCGCTACCTGCTGGCGATCCAGAACGCGCCTGTACCTGGGAAATCGGCACTGAAAGCCGTGCAGTTACGGCTTGATCAGAACAGCAGCGATCCCATATTCGCCACCCGCCAGATGGCAAAAACACTGCCTGCTCCGCTCAACCGCTGGGCAGGCAGGCTGGCTGACCAGGCCTGGCATGTGGTGATGGTGGAAGCCGTTCACTATATGGAAGTGGACTGGCGCGACAGCGTGGTGAAACCGTTTAACGAGCAACTGGCAAATAACTATCCGTTTAATCCACATTCTGCACAGGATGCCTCACTGGATGCCTTCGAACGATTCTTTAAACCAGATGGCATACTGGATACCTTCTACCAGCAGAACCTAAAGCTGTTTATCGACAATGACCTGAGTTTGGAGGATGGCGATAACAACGTCATTATTCGCGAAGATATTATTGCGCAACTGGAAACCGCGCAGAAAATCCGTGACATATTCTTCAGCAAACAGAACGGTCTGGGAACATCCTTTGCCGTGGAAACGGTATCGCTTTCCGGCAACAAACGCCGCAGCGTACTGAACCTTGACGGTCAGTTAGTCGATTACAGCCAGGGCCGTAACTATACCGCCCATCTGGTCTGGCCTAACAATATGCGCGAAGGCAACGAAAGCAAACTGACGCTGGTTGGTGCCCGCGGCGGCGCACCGCGCAGTATCAGCTTCAGCGGGCCGTGGGCTCAGTTCCGCCTGTTCGGGGCCGGACAGCTGACCGGAGTACAGGATGGCAACTTTACCGTGCGCTTTAGTGTGGACGGTGGCGCAATGACCTACCGCGTGCATACCGACACGGAAGATAACCCGTTCAGCGGTGGGTTATTCAGCCAGTTTGGCCTGTCAGACACACTGTACTGAGGAGGCAGGGATGAATAGTAACGGACTGACACAAACTATCGTTACCGGCAGTGACCCGCGCGGGCTGCCGGAATTCAGCGCCATCCGCGAGGAAATAAACAAAGCCAGCCATCCGTCACAGCCTGAGCTGAACTGGAAACTGGTGGAGTCGCTGGCGCTGGCGATTTTTAAAGCCAACGGTGTGGATTTACACACCGCCACCTACTATACGCTTGCCCGGACACGGACACAGGGACTGGCGGGATTCTGCGAAGGTGCGGAACTGCTGGCGGCAATGGTAAGCCACGACTGGGATAAATTCTGGCCGCAGGGCGGTCCGGCGCGTACTGAAATGCTGGACTGGTTTAACTCCCGAACCGGCAATATTCTGCGTCAGCAAATCTCCTTTGCGGAACCCGATCTGCCACTGATCTACCGCACAGAGCGGGCATTGCAGCTTATCTGCGACAAGCTTCAGCAGGTGGAGCTGAAGCGCGTTCCGCGCGTGGAGAATCTGCTCTATTTTATGCAGAACACGCGTAAGCGGCTTGAACCCCAGCCGAAGAGTAACGTTGAAAACGCCGTACAGACCACGGTTAGAACACTGATTTATGCCCCGGAAACAACGGCTTCCTCCACGCCAGAAGCGGTAGTGCCTCCCCTGCCCGACCTGCCTGAGATGAAAGTAGAAGTGCGCAGTCTGTCAGAGAATCCCCCACAGGCCAGTGTGATGAAGCAAGGCAGTACGGTAAGAGGGTTTATCACGGGGATCGCCTGTTCAGTGGCTGTCGCCTCAGCATTGTGGTGGTGGCAGGTCTATCCGGTGCAACAGCAACTGTTACAGGTTAACGACACCGCGCAGGGCGCAGCAACGGTGTGGATGGCCTCACCTGAACTAGAAAACTATGAGCGCAGGCTGCAACAGCTTCTTGGCGTCTCCCCGGTACAACCGCTGGAAACCGGGATGCAGATGATGCGTGTTGCCGACAGTCGCTGGCCGGAAAGCCTGCAGCAGCAGCAGGCCTCGACACATTGGAATGAAGCACTCAAAACCCGCGCACAGAGTAGCCCGCAGTTGCGTGGCTGGTTGCAGACCCGTCAGGACTTACATGCTTTTGCAGATCTCGTGATGCGGCGCGAGAAAGAGGGACTAACCCTTTCCTATATCAAAAATGTCATCTGGCAGGCGGAGCGGGGACTGGGGCAGGAAACACCCGTTGAGTCTCTGTTGACGCAGTACCAGGATGCCCGTGCGCAGAAGCAGAATATAGATGCGCTGGAAAAACAAATTAATGAGCGACTCGAAGGCGTGTTAATCCGCTGGCTGCTGCTGAAGAATAACGTCATGCCAGAGGCGGCAACCGGGACCACGGCCGAAAAATAATTATTTAATTAAAGGAGATTATCATGGCAAATATGAGTTATTTATCTTTGAGTGGAGAGACACAAGGGCTGATTTCAGCAGGTTGCTCAACGCTTGATTCTGTCGGAAACAAAGCACAGCCAGAACATAAAGATCAGATCATGGTTTATGCGTTAATGCATTCCATCTCAAGAAGTCAAAATGTCAATCATCATGAATTAATTATCACCAAACCGGTTGATAAATCCTCACCATTGCTGGCAAAAGCACTTAGTGACAATGAAAAAATGGTAACATGTGAATTTATACTCTACCGAACCAGTAAAGCGGGTATTTACCAGCCTTATTATAAAATAAACCTGTCAAAAGCCCGAATATCAAGTATTGATTTTGTCACACCGCATGCTGTCCTGGAAAAAGAACTGGAGCCACAGGAGAGAATTGCCTTTATTTATGAAGATATTTCCTGGGAGCATACGTTAGCCGGTACGAATGCAATGAGTAAATGGCAGGATCGTGTACAGTAATTTACTGTAATAACATAATAAATTACTATTGCGGAGAGATATAATGGCTGGTTTAAGGAATAATAACAACACACAGAATGCACAGTGGGCTGATTATGTGGGTGACATTCTTCGGGGGGCTCAACCGATAAACCAGCTAGTACCTCAGCACCCTTATCTTAACGACGTCCCACTCATTGATGAATTAAGGCGTCAGAACACTCATCATGTTATTCTCTTGACACTTGATGTTGCAAAAAAAAAAAAAAAAAAAAAATACTCAGCTCAATAACATCATTTGATTACATTCATTTTATCACTACACATCCTTCAGGTATAAAAGATACACTCGCTTGGTTAGTTAACGCGGGTAAATTAATGACTGAGTTTGATGGAAATGGGAAAATTATATTTAACTTTAATACCTTAAAGTATACAAAAGCAAGTTACTTTGAAATACTTGGAGAGAAATATATAAAAATTACAACATCCAGCCCCTGGCTTTTAGAAAAGCTCGGTAAATATATTTTCTCTTCACGAGCGCCTCAAGTTCTGGAACTCGCTATTGGCTGGCGAGGAGCTTTATCTGAATCAATAAAAGGAGTTAAGTTCTGTATCTGGTTTTCAGTAGCCTGGAGAACCATAGAATTTATTATGAGTTCAGAGCGAGATCTGGTTAATTTTCTTGGTGATTTTTCAATGGATGTGGCCAAAGCAGTGATTGCAGGCGGTGTTGCAACTGCTATTGGAAGCCTGGCTTCTTTTGCCTGTCTTAGTTTTGGCCTTCCAGTAATTCTTGTAGGAGGAGCAATTTTACTTACAGGGATAGTGTGTACAGTTGTTTTAAATGAAATCGATGCTCAATACCATTTATCAGAAAAATTAAAAGATGCAATTAGAGATGGACTAAAACGGCAACAGGAACTTGATAAATGGAAAAGGGAAAACATGACTCCATTTATGTATGTTCTTAACACTCCCCCCGTGATATGAGGATTAACTATGCGTTTACATGTTAAATTGAAAGAGTTTTTTTCGATGTTTTTTATAGCCATATTATTTTTCCCTGCATTCAATGCTTCTTTATTTTTTACCGGAATTAAACCTCTATATTCAATAATAAAAGGCTCCACGGAAATATTTTATGATTGGAGAATGTTGATTCTATGCTTCGGTTTCATATCGTTTTCCTTGTTAAATATTCATGTAATTTTACTAACAATAATAAAATCATTCTTAATAAAAAAAACAAAGGTAATCAATTTCGCCACAGACATAACAATACAGCTAACTCTTATATTTTTACTAATAGCTATCGTAATAGCACCTTTAATAGCTCCTTTTGTCACAGGATATGTCAATGCTAATTATCACCCCTGCGGTAATAACACGGGGATTTTCCCAGGAGCAATCTATATTAAAAATGGCATAAAATGTAATAATGAACATATTTCTCGCAAGGAAGATTAAGCAGTTAAATAATTAAATATTCTAAAACAAACAGTTTTTAACGCCGGATTCCATGTCCTTTCTTGCACTGTCTTTGTCAGGAACAATTTCTTATGCAAAGAATTTTGTATTATTGCCGCCAGAAATTCCTGGCGGCAGATATAATTTATTATTGATAGCGGTTAACCAAATCTTTTACCATCGCTTTATAGGTCTTTTGCTTAAGTTGTATGATTTGCTGCTCTGTCATATCAGTCGTACTGGCTTCATTCTTGCCGGGAAATGGTGGAAGCACTTTATATTCATAATTCACCGGCGACCAGGCAGCCCACTCACCTGTAGCTACATCCACCAGCGTGAATCGCACCAGATAGCGCAGTGAGATTGTGTTAGTCAGTTTTTCATTTTTATAATCGGACCATACTGTTGATTTCAGTGCAGTGTCATATTTTCCTGTCTGCAACGTATCCTGGTAAACAATAATCGCTTTCTGATGGCCTTTTGCCGCCACAAAACGTAATGCCTGCATCCAGTTCATATTTTCAGCACTGGCAACATCCTCGTTCTCATTTTTATCTTTGTTTTTGTTACAAGTCAGAGGCTTTTGTCTGTCCGGGATACCAGAGAATGTGGAAACAGTATAATATTTTCGCATCTCCTCCTGCATAATGGTTTCCGGTGCGCGACTGCCAGACTGGACAAGTATTACGGGAGAATTGAGAGGCACACGAAACTCATCTCCTTCAAGCGCAGCCTGAATATCCTCCTCGGATACAGCCAGAGTGGTTTCATTACCGAATAAATCTTTGTCTGTCAGTTGCGGGGGAATGTTTTTATTAATATTACTTTGTGTAACTTGAACTTTTTTCTTTTTTTCATCAATAGAAGATTGAGAGGCACATCCTGCAAGCAGCGAGAATAATACACATATGCAACAAACCTTTTTTGAATTCATAATCGGACACTCCCTCGCCTGTCATAATGATTAGAATATTTAGCACTGATAACGGACTCTAATTATATACCCCACTTAAATAATAACAAACAAAATCAACATGAAATATACATTCATTTAATCAATATAAAATTATTCACTAAAAATATATTTAAGTTGAATGGTTCGATATCATTATTGAATTTTAATAAATGAGACAACAAGCGAGAGTTACGCACTTACGCCAGAGTAAAATCATTGAACAGAGAAATATCGGGATTTAAATGCAAAAAAACCGCAAAATTAAAAATCTTGCGGTTCTCTGAACTCATTTTCATGAGTGAATTTGGCGGAACGGACGGGACTCGAACCCGCGACCCCCTGCGTGACAGGCAGGTATTCTAACCGACTGAACTACCGCTCCGCGTTGTGTTCCGTTGGGAACGAGGCGAATATTACGGATTGCCTCTCCCTTCGTCAACGGTTTTTCTCATCTTTTGAATCGTTTGCTGCAAAAATCGCCCAAGTCGCTATTTTTAGCGCCTTTTACAGGTATTTATGCCCGCCAGAGGCAGCTTCCCCCCTTCTTCTGCACCAGATCGAGACGGGCTTCATGTGCTGCAAGCTCTTCATCTGTCGCAAAAACAACGCGTAACTTACTTGCCTGACGCACAATGCGCTGAATTGTTGTTTCATCTTGTAGCTGTTGTGTCTCTCCTTCCATCGCAAAAGCCATCGACGTTTGCCCACCAGTCATCGCCAGATAAACTTCCGCAAGGATCTGGGCATCGAGTAATGCCCCGTGCAACGTTCGTTTACTGTTATCTATTTCGTAGCGGGCACATAACGCATCGAGGCTGTTGCGCTTACCGGGAAACATTTTCCTCGCCACCGCAAGGCTATCGGTGACCTTACAGAAGGTATTGGTCTTCGGAATATCGCGCTTAAGCAACGAAAACTCGTAGTCCATAAAGCCGATATCGAACGCTGCGTTATGGATCACCAGCTCCGCGCCGCGGATATAGTCCATGAACTCATCGGCTACCTCTGCAAACGTGGGCTTATCGAGCAAAAATTCATCGGCAATACCATGTACGCCAAAGGCTTCCGGATCCACCAGCCGATCGGGTTTGAGATAAACATGGAAGTTATTGCCCGTCAGGCGACGGTTCACCACTTCAACGGCACCAATCTCAATGATCTTGTGGCCTTCATAGTGCGCACCAATCTGGTTCATACCGGTAGTTTCGGTATCGAGAACGATCTGGCGTGTAATTGCAGTGCTCATAGCGGTCATTTATGTCAGACTTGTCATTTTACAGTTCGATTCAATTACAGGAAGTCTACCAGAGATGCTTAAACAGGTAGAAATTTTCACCGATGGTTCGTGTCTGGGTAATCCAGGACCTGGGGGTTACGGCGCTATTTTACGCTATCGCGGACGCGAGAAAACCTTTAGCGCAGGCTACACCCGCACCACCAACAACCGTATGGAGTTGATGGCCGCTATTGTCGCGCTGGAGGCGTTAAAAGAACATTGCGAAGTCATTTTGAGTACCGACAGCCAGTATGTCCGCCAGGGTATCACCCAGTGGATCCATAACTGGAAAAAACGTGGCTGGAAAACCGCAGACAAAAAACCAGTAAAAAATGTCGATCTCTGGCAACGTCTTGATGCTGCGCTGGGGCAGCATCAAATCAAATGGGAATGGGTTAAAGGCCATGCCGGTCATCCAGAAAACGAACGTTGCGATGAACTGGCTCGTGCCGCAGCGATGAATCCCACACTGGAAGATACGGGCTATCAAGTCGAAGTTTAAGCCTGTGGTTTACGACATTGCCGGGTGGCTCCAACCGCCTGGCGAATTCGTGGCTTGTTTTTACTCTGTTTCATCGGATTTAGCGTTAAAGGAATAGTCCGTTTCCGGGCGACAATAAGTTGTAAGCAACCAAGCGCAGGAATATGCGCATTCAATAGTTTTCCACCGTGTTTGTTCCACGGGAGAACGTGGAAACGGCTGGCGTGTAGCACTTCAAAATTCAACAAAGAGAGCCAGTCCAGCTGCCGCATCAGAGTAAACATCCGGCTGTTATAGGGCGAGGTTTTGCGCAATACCGGCACAAGTTTGCGTAATCCCATTAAACTTATGGGATTGAAGCCACTAATCACCAGCCAGCCATCATCAATCAATACCCGATCGGCTTCACGCAATAAACGATGCGGATCGGTGCACCACGGCAATGTATGTGCCAGTAGACAAACATCAACGGATTTATCGGCAAAAGGAAGATGAAGTGGGTCCGCCTGCACCTGGACGGGCATTCCTTGCGCAGAAACATTCACTTGATGAGAAACCGCGCACGCTTCGCAATTGATTTCTGCGCTTAAATTGCCAATCTTAAGCAGATGAAAACCATACATTTTAGTGAACCACGGGTTGAGCTGGCGCTCCAGCGCCTTGCGATAAAGCTCTCCCCAGGGCAAATCGCCCCAGCAATCAGGAGCCACGACAGTTTGAGGGACTCTTGCCGGTTTCATCACAACCTTCCGTTTCACACTGAGAGGTAATCTATGAATCTTAACAGTATTCCCGCCTTTGATGACAATTACATCTGGGTTTTGAATGATGAAGCAGGTCGCTGCCTGATTGTCGATCCCGGAGACGCAGAGCCAGTATTAAACGCCATTGCCGCCAATAACTGGCAACCGGAGGCCATATTTCTCACCCACCATCACCACGATCACGTTGGCGGCGTAAAAGAACTGGTGAAAAAGTTTCCGCAAATTGTGGTGTATGGTCCACAAGAGACACAAGATAAGGGAACAACACAGGTAGTCAAAGATGGCGAAACTGCCTTCGTTTTGGGGCATGAATTTAGTGTAATTGCCACACCGGGTCACACTTTAGGACATATCTGTTACTTCAGTAAACCTTATCTATTTTGCGGCGACACGCTGTTTTCTGGTGGGTGTGGTCGGTTGTTTGAAGGGACACCATCACAAATGTATCAATCACTTAAAAAGTTAAGTGCGTTACCTGACGATACATTGGTATGTTGTGCTCATGAATATACCTTATCAAATATGAAGTTTGCTTTGAGTATTCTTCCGCACGATTTGTCCATAAATGATTATTATCGTAAAGTTAAGGAGTTACGGGCAAAAAATCAAATAACACTACCCGTAATTCTGAAAAATGAGCGGCAAATTAATGTTTTTTTAAGAACAGAAGATATTGATTTAATTAATGTAATTAATGAAGAAACATTATTGCAACAACCTGAAGAACGTTTTGCATGGTTAAGGTCAAAGAAAGATAGGTTCTGATAAAACTTTCTTGTCATCGGCTCCGTTCGCCGTTATGATCGGTCGTCTTTTAAGCAACTATTGACACACACATGAAGGCAAAAGCGATATTACTCGCCTCTGTCCTGCTCGTGGGTTGCCAGAGTACCGGCAACGTTCAACAGCACGCACAGAGCCTTTCTGCAGCTGGTCAAGGGGAAGCAGCAAAGTTTACAAGTCAGGCACGATGGATGGACGATGGGACGTCTATCGCGCCAGATGGTGACTTGTGGGCTTTCATTGGCGACGAGCTAAAGATGGGAATTCCGGAAAATGACCGGATTCGCGAACAGAAACAGAAATATTTACGCAATAAGAGCTATCTCCACGATGTAACTTTACGGGCAGAGCCGTATATGTACTGGATAGCCGGGCAAGTTAAAAAACGTAACATGCCTATGGAACTGGTACTACTACCCATAGTGGAGAGCGCTTTTGATCCTCACGCAACGTCTGGCGCCAATGCAGCAGGCATCTGGCAGATCATTCCGAGCACGGGGCGCAATTATGGTTTGAAACAGACCCGCAATTATGACGCGCGTCGCGATGTTGTTGCTTCAACAACTGCCGCGCTGAACATGATGCAGCGTCTGAACAAGATGTTTGACGGCGACTGGCTTCTGACCGTAGCGGCTTATAACAGCGGCGAAGGTCGAGTCATGAAGGCAATTAAAACGAACAAAGCGCGTGGGAAATCCACGGACTTCTGGTCGTTACCGTTGCCGCAGGAAACGAAGCAGTACGTGCCTAAAATGCTGGCATTGAGTGATATTCTCAAAAACAGCAAGCGTTATGGCGTACGTCTGCCAACGACCGATGAAAGCCGTGCTCTGGCACGTGTGCACCTGAGCAGCCCAGTTGAAATGGCGAAGGTTGCAGATATGGCGGGGATTTCCGTCAGCAAGCTGAAGACATTCAACGCTGGCGTGAAAGGCTCCACGCTGGGCGCAAGTGGTCCTCAGTACGTGATGGTGCCAAAGAAGCATGCAGATCAACTGCGTGAATCTCTGGCTTCGGGCGAAATTGCTGCTGTACAGTCGACGCTGGTTGCCGACAATACGCCGCTTAACAGCCGTGTTTACACCGTACGCTCTGGCGACACGCTTTCAAGTATCGCTTCACGTCTCGGCGTTAGCACCAAAGATTTGCAGCAGTGGAACAAACTGCGCGGATCTAAGCTGAAGCCAGGCCAAAGCTTGACGATTGGCGCAGGTAGTAGCGCACAGCGGTTGGCAAACAACAGCGATAGCATTACGTATCGTGTGCGCAAAGGCGATTCGCTTTCAAGCATTGCTAAACGCCACGGCGTGAACATCAAAGATGTGATGCGCTGGAACAGCGATACTGCGAATCTGCAACCAGGCGATAAGCTGACGTTGTTTGTGAAAAACAACAACATGCCAGATTCCTGACAAACCAGATAATGAAAGGCACCGATTCCCCCGGTGCCTTTTTTATTTATGCTGCTTTATGTGCTTCTACAATGATGATATCACTGGTGAAAGAGCCATCATTCTGCAAGGCAAAATACGTTTTCACCTCTGTCGATGCGCTCTGTTGGTAAATGCGAATAGCGTCTACTAACGCTTCTGGCGTACGCATTCTCGCGACCCATGAAGAAAATTCCAGCGGTAACTTATCTGTAATTAAATTATCAACTATCAGATTGGCTTCATTGATTAACGTCAACCACTCACCGCTGGCGTAGTTTCGTACGTGAGAGGTATCGCGTAATGCTTCTACCGTCTGTAACCAGATGTCGCGCACTGGATGACCCGGAGACATTACGTCCATCACAATCAGCCTACCGCCGGGTTTCAATACCCGATTCACTTCACGCAGTGCTGCACCAACATCATGCCAGTGATGGGCAGAATAACGGCTGATAACAATATCAAATGCGTTATCGGCAAATGGCAGACTTTCGACATAACCCTGGCGGGTGGTGATATTTTTCAGTTGCCGGGCTTCGGCAGCTTGTGCCACGACATCCAGCATGTGGGCAGATAAGTCATACGCCACCACCGCGCTCACGTTCTGCGCAGCGACAAAGCTGGCATGCCCTGCTCCGCAGCCCATATCAAGTACACTTGCATCAGGATAATCAGCCAGACGCACCGCCAGGCGCTGTAAATCCCGTCCGGATGCATGTACGGTACTAGTCAGATATTCGCTAGCTTGAGAGCTAAACTGCTTTTCTACGTGGTCATGGTGGGATTGTGTTGTCATTGCGCTGTCCTTTTGTTGTTTGAGTATAAAAGGGCAGCGCCAAACGTTGGTCTGCCCTGTGGCAGACCTGACATACCTTATTTATCAGGCTTGCCGGGACTGAATTCAACGAGTAGCGGATTGTGATCGGAAGCGCGCGTAACCAGTACAGAAGCTTCGCTGACGTTCAGACCACGGTAAAAAACAAAATCGAGCGGGCGACCAAACGCCCGACGGCGCTGATCGTCGGTAAAACGCACCTGGCGCAGCGACATTTCCCGCGCAAAGCGATATAACGCGTTCATCCTTCTACGGCTCCAGGCATTGAAATCTCCCGCCATAATGACCGGGCCGCTGTGGTGAGCTATCTGATCGCCAATAGGAAGTAACTGCTTACTATAGACATCCACGCCCAAACTGAAATTGACGGCGTGTATATTAACCACCATCAACAGGCGGGTGTCAGGCAATGGATAGACCGTCACCAGGGCCGACTTCGCCAGACGCAAAATGGGTTCTCGTTCACGTAACGGGCAGCAATACACTGGATGCGCCGCCGAAAGGGTCATTACGCCAGAAGGATGTTGTGGCAGTACGAAAGCGGGTACCTGATCGGCGGCAAGATAGTTAGCGGTCGCAAACTGTACTAACTCTGGCGTTGTCTGCGCTTCCTGCAATAACACCAGATGTGCATCTTTGCCGTAGTTCTTTAATACCGACAACCATTCAGCGCGTTGCTGTTTGTATATGTTCCACACCAGGATCCGAATACGCTCTTCGGTACTTAACGGTTCTCCGGGTGGTAATGCCTGGCCGATGCTCGCAAAAGACCCCGGCGGTAAGATCCTTTCCGCAGGTTGTCCGGCAACATAGCGCATGGCATAGGTGTTTTTTCGCACTTTTGACTTTGAAACCTCTATTACGTCAACCCTTCCGCACTCGGGAGGGTTCTACTGTTATAGGGATTTTAGCTCACTCTTTCAACGAGCAATTGTATATTGTTATGTAAGCAAGTGCTTACACCGGTCAGAATTTTGCTCATTATCGAGAACATTAAATCGGATGACATATCACGCATCCTGATGGTTTAATGACAAATAAATTCAAAATATCTCTTCTATTTTGCAATAGGAGCAAAAATGAAAGCCACGTCGGAAGAACTCGCCATTTTTGTTTCGGTCGTCGAAAGCGGCAGCTTTAGCCGGGCAGCGGAACAATTAGGGCAAGCAAACTCAGCGGTAAGCCGGGCGGTGAAAAAGCTGGAGATGAAACTTGGCGTTAGCCTGCTTAATCGGACCACGCGACAACTTAGCCTGACGGAAGAAGGCGAGCGTTATTTTCGTCGCGTACAGTCAATTTTGCAGGAGATGGCAGCGGCAGAATCAGAAATTATGGAGACGCGTAATACACCGCGTGGACTGTTACGGATCGATGCCGCAACTCCAGTGGTGCTGCACTTTCTGATGCCGTTGATTAAGCCTTTTCGTGAACGCTATCCGGAAGTCACTTTATCACTAGTCTCCTCCGAAACGATTATTAATTTGATCGAAAGAAAAGTGGATGTCGCGATACGCGCCGGTACGTTAACGGATTCCAGCTTACGTGCCAGGCCGTTATTTAACAGTTATCGAAAAATTATAGCCTCCCCCGATTATATTTCCCGCTATGGGAAGCCAGAAACGATCGACGATTTAAAGCAACATGTTTGCCTGGGATTCACTGAACCCGCTTCCCTCAATACCTGGCCGATAGCCTGTAGCGATGGACAATTACATGAGGTGAAGTACGGTTTGTCATCCAATAGTGGGGAAACACTGAAACAGCTTTGCCTGAGTGGCAACGGGATTGCGTGTTTGTCCGACTACATGATCGACAGAGAAATCGCTCGCGGAGAATTGGTGGAGTTAATGGCAGATAAAGTGTTGCCAGTGGAAATGCCATTCAGTGCAGTCTATTACAGCGACCGTGCGGTAAGTACGCGCATCCGGGCTTTTATCGATTTCCTTAGCGAGCATGTAAAAACAGCTCCCGGAGGAGCTGTCAGAGAGGCTTAATCCCATTCAGGAGCCAGACCTTCCGGGCTAACCAGGCGGTCGTTGCAATCCAGTGCGGCGATCGCTTTTTTATCTTCGGCATCAAGCTGTAAATTTTGTGCCTTAAGATTACTCTCCAGGTTTTCACGTTTAGTAGAAGAAGGAATTACGGAGCAACCTTCCCCCATAGCCCACGCCAGAATCACTTGAGCCGGAGTCGCATTGTGTTTAGTTGCGATACGAGCAATAACCTCATCTTTCAGGGCCTTCCCATAAGCCAGCGTCATATAGGAAGTAATATGGATGCCGTGCTGTTTAGCCCAAGCGACCACTTTACGGTTTTGCAGATAAGGAGAGAGTTCAATCTGGTTAGTAGCGATGTTTTCAGCGCCAACAGCAGCAATCGCTTTTTCCATCAATGGGATCGTGAAGTTGGAAATACCGATCTCACGCGTCAGCCCTTGTTTTTTCGCTTCCAGCAGCGCCTGCATAAACTCTTCAACAGAGACTTCATCGTTTGGTGACGGCCAGTGGATTAGCGTCAGATCTACATAATCGGTACGCAATTTTTGCAGGCTTTCTTTCAGGCTTGGGATCAATTTAGCTTTGTTGAGATTTTCAATCCAGATTTTAGTGGTGATGTAGAGTTCATGACGCGGCACGCCACTTTCTGCAATCGCCTGACCTACTGCGGCTTCGTTATCATAGATTTGTGCGGTATCAATTGCGCGATAACCAAGTTCTAGCGCCGTTTTCACAGATGAAATAACAACGTCGTCTTTCAGACGGAAAGTACCTAAACCAAATGCAGGGATAGCCATAATATGCCTCTTTTAATGCTATTTTCGTTAACTGAGGTGATTATGGGCTTTAGAATGTTGCGGAAAAAGGGCGTAAAACGCAGAGGATTTTTGCGATTTAAGCAATAATAGAAATATAGACGAAAAAAAACCTCGAGCGTTAACTCGAGGCTTCTTAATAAGTGGCGGAACGGACGGGACTCGAACCCGCGACCCCCTGCGTGACAGGCAGGTATTCTAACCGACTGAACTACCGCTCCACCGAATTCTTTTACAACCACCGGTTTTATGAC